>PAWI01000030.1 GCA_002713485.1 Acidimicrobiaceae bacterium | reverse complement strand
GGTGTCTAAAGTTTTCTGAGAACAGACACAACTTTTCCGTAAAGAGCAATATCTCCTGAAGAGAAAATCATCGGCGACATTGCAGAATTTGCAGGTGTGAGGGTTACTTCGCCGTTATTTTTAGAAAAGGTCTTTACCGTTGCTTCACCATCTGGAATTCCAGCTACGACGATATCGCCGTCATTTGCAGTAGATTGCTTTGAAGCCACAACATAATCTCCGTCAAGAATTCCAGCCTCAATCATGGATTCACCACGCACACGTAGCATGAAGAGTTCTCCATCGCCTGTGAAATCTGAAGGGAGTGGCATGACTTCTTCAATATTTTCTGCTGCTAGAACACCGGTTCCAGCAGCGACATCTCCAACTAGCGGAACATGGGTGACTGGCCTACGGTCAATGATGGCACCTGAACCCGCATCCCAATGAACTTCGATAGCTCTAGGTTTCGTTGGATCACGCCTGATATAGCCGCGATCTTGAAGAGTGCTTAAATGAGTGTGGACTGTAGCAGGGGAATTTAGTCCTACAGCTTGCCCGATTTCTCTTACTGTTGGAGGAAACCCATTTTCCTTTATGGTTTGGTCTATGAACTCTAGGATCTTACGTTGTCGGGGGGTTGGTTCTTTAATGGTCATAAAATTCCTACCTTTTAGAGGCGTATTTAAATTACATGGTTGTAACCGAACATATGTTCGTATACAATAGAACACATGTTCGTAGAACTAATGTTCGCCGAACAATTGTTCGGTGTCAAGTAATTGTAAAAAAAATGTCACACGAGTCTGAGAGGATAAGGACATGCAAAGCACACTTCAATTCAATCCCAATTACGAAAATGACTTTTATTTTGATTGCAACCTTCAAACTGAAGATCCGGTATCTCAAAAGAGGCTTAAGATACAGCAAGAACGTCCCATCCAACCTAAATATGGCATCCGTCGAGTCTTAGCAGGAGTCATGCTTGTTATTCTTGGTGCCCTCATGTGGACAGTACTTGGTCATGTTGCCGGGCTGAATAATGAAACTGTAGGAGCTGACATATCTCCCGACGCTCCTCAAGAAATCTATATCGTTCAGTCCGGTGACACTCTCTGGTCAATAGCTATGGNAATAGATGGAGACGGAGANCCTAGAAATACNGTAGATAGGTTGGCAGAAATNAATGGTGGAAGTTCNCTTTATATAGGTCAACGCCTAATTCTGGGGAATTAGAGAAGAATTTNAANGGGTCAACGANTAGCGAGACCCTTCTAAANTCANCGAATTCTTAGATACCGGCAGAAAATAAAATCNTTGACCGAAATCCGTCTGACTTCCTTCATGTGCCCATTTGGNTAGTTNATGNCGGTGGTAACTTTCTCAACACTTTCATCATCACTATGGAAAGGACTGATAGTGATACATAGCTCATCAAAAAGGTCGTCAGATACCAACTGCTTATTGATTGAGGGNCCGCCTTCAACCAAGACAGTTTGCTTAGGTTNCATAGATAGTTGNTTAATGGCTCTTTTGAAATCTACACGCTCTTCACCAGCTAAGATAATTTCNTANTTNTCTGAAAGCAGTTTTCTTTTTGCTGCTGGTGACGACTCAGAAGTGATNAGAANNGGGGAGTATNGGTCAGATGCAAAGAGGGGNANCTTAGGATCAATTTCTAAACTGTTGCTAACGACAGCAACTCGAGGAGTTCGATCTNTACCAGTTGCCTCTCTAAGACTTTTGNNAGCTTCAGATAACTCTGGCGGATTATATTTTTCTTCATGGACNGTCTTCAGTCCAACTAAAATAAAGTCTGCGANCCCTCGTAGAGTTNTAAATAGAGCTCGNTCTTCTTCNCCACCTAATTTNCCNGAAAGACCATCAAGAGTCGCTAAACCGTTTGAAGATGCAATCATGTTTAGCATTACCCATGGNCGGCTGNCAGTATGAGTTCTTTTATCGTGAGTATAGATTTTCGTGAGTTCCTCTATATCGGTTTGAATAGCAATCGCTCCTATCTTTTCTGTGGAAAACATCAAGGTATTTCCACATGGAAATCCCCATTNAATTCCTATGGTAATCCACAGTCCACTTTAGCTAGATTACCTTTCAGTGACGGATCTAAACGCCTATTGGCGGAATGGTGGCAGATTAAAAATGCAAAANGAAAACNTTATTTNTTTCTTTTGNGGCTTTCTGCTTGGGAGCTTCGGATGTTAATCATGCCGAAGGGCCTCTCAACCTGTCTTTGGAGCAGGTCCGTCACAACATTCGAGACAATTNTTAATTTTAAGAGGTATCCGTNACATGAGAGAATTTGTTGAAACACCGTCAATAGGTTTTAGTAGGCGTTTGACCGATGGAGAATCAAATCCTTTTGACATGGTGGAATGGGNTACACGCNANGCTGNTATTACTAATTGGCAGGATGGNTCGGTTGCCTTTGAACAAAAGGACGTGGAGTTCCCTNCTGATTGGTCATTGAANGCAAGCAATATCGTNACTCAGAAATACTTCTGGGGTGCAGCAGAAACAGAGGATAGAGAAAAGTCACTGAAAGACCTTCTNAGTCGTGTCGTAAATCAAATAGTTAGCTGGGGTGATAACGAAGGNTATTTCGCTAGCAACAATGAGAAGAGTGTCTTTGCTGAAGAGTTGGTCGCACTATTGCTCCTCCAGAAAGCATCNTTTAATTCTCCAGTTTGGTTTAATATCGGCGTGCCTGAGCACCATCAACAAAGCAGTGCTTGCTTCATACTCTCTGTTGANGACACTATTGATNGCATCCTNAATTGGTACGTNGAAGAAGGAAAGATTTTTAAAGGTGGCTCAGGTTCAGGAGCGAATCTGAGTCGAATTCGAGCAAGCTCTGAAGAAATCTCCGGTGGTGGAACTCCTAGCGGTCCTGTCAGTTTCATGAGAGGTGCTGATGCAAGCGCTGGAACTATCAAATCTGGGGGGACGACAAGACGCGCAGCAAAAATGGTAATGNTGGATGTTGACCACCCTGACATTGAAGAATTTATTTGGGCAAAAGCTACTGAGGAGAAGAAAGCAAGGGCCCTTACCNAAGCNGGNTTTGACATGGGTATTGATGGTAAAGACTTATTCTCTTTGCAATATCAGAATGCTAATAATTCTGTCCGAGTAACTGATGAATTTATGGAAGCAGTGATTAATGACGATGATTGGCATCTGAAAGCTAGGACTTCTGGCCAAGTAGTGAAGGCGCTTAAAGCAAGAGACCTGTTTCAACAGTTAGCTCAGGCATCATGGGAATGTGCGGATCCAGGTATCCAATTTGATACAACTATCAATCGATGGCATACGACTCCAGTAAGCGGTCGTATCAACGGGAGTAACCCGTGTAGCGAATATATGCACTTGGATAATTCCGCATGTAATTTAAGCTCACTGAATCTCTTAAGCTTCTTGAATGAAAATAATGAGTTTGATGTTGATGGGTTCAGGCATGCAGTTCGCATAATGATAACTGCACAGGAAATACTCGTATCTCCATCGGATTACCCCACTGAAACAATTGGGGAAAACGCCAGAAAATTCCGTCAACTAGGACTCGGGTATACGAACTTAGGGGCATTATTAATGGCCTTAGGGCTCGCGTATGATTCCGAAGATGCGAGAAGCTTGGCAGCTGTTCTAACTGCAATAATGACTGGGGAAGCATACAAAACCTCTGCCCAAATTGCTGCAAGGTTAGGCCCATTCGAAGGTTACGAGCTGAATAAAGAGGCTATGCTGTCTGTGCTTAATGCTCATAGAGACGCAATTGATCTCATCCCTGATAATGAAGCGATCCCGCCAGCGCTTCGTGCAGCTGCTTTGGAGGTTTGGGGGAATGCAGTTCGGTTCGCTGAACAAAATGGTGTTCGGAATTCCCAAGTATCAGTTCTTGCACCTACTGGAACCATTAGTTTCATGATGGATTGCGATACTACAGGAGTTGAACCAGATCTTGGTTTGAAAAAGACCAAGACCCTTGTTGGTGGGGGCACAATGTCAATTGTCAATCAAACGATTCCCAAAGCCTTAGAAACCCTTGGATATGATCTGATTCAGCGAGATGAGATTCTTGAATGTATTGAGAGAACCGGAAGTGTCAATGAAGCTCCGCATCTGAAAGAGGAGCATCTGCAGGTCTTCGCATGCTCAATGGGTGACAATTGTATAGCGCCATTAGGTCATATAAAAATGATGGCAGCTGTTCAGCCTTTTCTCTCTGGAGCGATTTCGAAGACTGTTAATCTTCCTCATTCTGCATCAGTAGAGGATGTTCAAGAGTTGTACAAGGCATCATGGGAATCGGGGATAAAAGCAGTTGCGATTTATCGAGATGGTTGTAAGGTCGCTCAGCCTCTGACGGTAGATACCACTGAAAAGACTTCTCCCTCTGAGATTGCTAGAGGCGTGGGGTCTAACGCCGTTCGGCCTCAAAGGGAACGNTTACCCCGTTCGCGATCAAGCAGAACATTTGAGTTTCGCGTGGCTGATTGCAAAGGGTTCGTTACTGTCGGAGAGTATAGNGATGGAAGGCCCGGTGAAATCTTTATTCGAGTAAGCAAGCAAGGAAGCACATTAGCTGGGATTATGGATGCATTTGCCATGGCGGTAAGTCACGGTTTGCAATACGGTGTCCCATTNGATGCTTATGTTGCAGCTTTCGTTGGAATGAGATTNGAACCTGCTGGTATTACCGATGACCCTGAATTGCGAATAGCGTCAAGCCTTATTGANTACCTGTTTCGTCGATTAGCNGTTGANTANATGCCATTAGCTAAGCGTAGATCGNTAAATATTGTAACCAGTGACGAGCGAACGCAACCGACCTTGCCAGGTGTTGANGAGGTAGCGGAGGCCTCTGCTAATCATGCCACCATTCTTCCTGACCCTCCATCAAGCGAGANTGCGCATGAAGAACATTACCTCAGCTACGATGCTCCGTTTTGCATGCAATGTGGAACGGGAATGCAAAGGTCAGGTAGTTGTTTTACATGCCAAAGTTGCGGGTCTACGAGTGGTTGCAGCTAGAGACTTCCCGAAACAAGCGACTAGATCAGGAACGCTATAAGTGAGTGACCTATTTCTCGCAGACCTTGATCGTTTACGGTCAATAAAGGGAATGAAATGGACAAAGTATGGTAAGGACATTCTGCCTGCATTCGTAGCTGACATGGATTTTGAACCCCCAAAAGCTTCCTATGANGCACTAAAAGAGATGGTTGAACTACAAGACTTCGGGTATAAATTTAACCATATNGACCAGTTGATACCAGCCTGGACNANGTGGATTCTGAAACGNGATGGGATTGAATTNTNGGAATCTGAATGTATGGTCTTTACGTCTGCGATACACGCATTGGAGGCNGTGATGGTTCTACACACAGAACCTGGCGACGGNGTAGCTTTGTTCTCACCGGTTTATCATCCGTTTGCCAAAGCTATTGAAAGNGGAGAGCGCAAGCTAGTNGATGTCCCTTTAAGNGAGAACGACTGGAGTATTGANTTAGAAANTTTCAAAAGGCTAGCTGAATCGNAAATTAAAGTTGTTCTNTTTTGTCAGCCNCACAATCCGACAGGGCATTTATTTTCAAGTGGTGAAATTTCGGAGTTTGCNGAGATCGTAATCAAAAATAATTTATTAGTAATNAGNGATGAAATATGGGCTGATCTTATCTTTGATGGCCAATCGCATCAATCTCTAGCAGCATATGGNAAAGGCCTAGAAAGTCAGGTTGTAACTGTTGGGTCAGCGAGTAAGACATTTAACCTTGCCGGAGCTAGATGCTCTGTGTCTCATATAGGGAATCCTTCAATCAGAAAAAAATTTTCACAGCTACCCGATCACTATTTCGGCCAACCGAGCTCATTTGGCGCTGCTGCAACAGTTGCTGCATGGGAATCGGGCGAGCTTTGGCTACAAAAAGTCTTGAGATACATACAGGGCAATAGAGATTTCGTATATGAAGCTTTTTCCTCAACCGAGATAGATATGAATTTACCTCAAGCAACGTATCTTGCCTGGCTAAATTTTTCTGAGACTCGTATTTCCCAAAACCCATCCAAAGTTATTTTGGACGAAGCACATGTTGCATTAGAGCCCGGTATTAAGTTTGGTAAACAAAGTGAGTCATACGCACGTCTTAATTTTGCAACAAGTCGCGAATTGCTTGAAATCATAGTTGACCGTGTGTTGTCAGTCGTTGATTAAAACCTATAGCCAGAAGTCGCTGTTCTCAATAGTGATATTGCGCTAGAGTGCAAACATCTGCAAGAAGGAGTAGTGATGAGAGCAGCAATCCTAAGAGATGACAGCGGTACTTTAAACATTGAGGACGTCAGCATTGATAAACCTGACCGCAACGAAGTGCTTATAAAGACAGTTGCTTCAGGGTTATGTCATAGCGATCTTCACTTCATAGACGGAAGCTGGTCTTTTCTAGCTATGTACCCCATGCTTTTGGGTCACGAAGCTGCAGGCGTCGTTCAAGCTGTAGGTGAGGACGTTGTCGGTATNCAGACAGGTGACCACGTGATTACCTGCNTATCAATGTTCTGCGGCTACTGCGAACGNTGTTTGACGGGGCACAGCTATATTTGCTCAGAGAGACAACAAGTTCAAGGCCGCCAATCTGGTAATCAGCCACGGATTACTGACCACGAAGGCACCGAAGTGAACCAGTTTACAGGCATAGGCTCTTTCGGCGAAGAGATGCTCGTACACCAGAATGGAGTAGTAAAGATAAATAATGAGATGCCACTAGATAGAGCTGCATTAGTCGGGTGCGGAGTCACAACTGGAGTAGGAGCTGTTTTCCGAAGTGCAGAGGTTAAGCCAGGCTCCACTGTTGCAGTCGTTGGGTGCGGAGGTGTTGGTATATCAACTGTTCAAGGTGCTCATTTAGCAGGTGCGCGACAGATTATCGCTGTCGATTTAGAACAACAAAAGCTGGATTGGGCAACTCAGTTAGGGGCCACACATACTGTCAATCCAAATGATGGAGATCCAGTAGCACAGGTCCTTGAACTTACTGGAGGCGGTGTCGACTATAGTTTTGAAGCNATAGGACTTAAACAAACAGCAGAACAAGCATATGGAATGATTCGAGCTGGTGGACTGGCAACGATCATGGGTATGATTCCACCTGGTGTAAATCTTGAAATACCTGGTGCTGACCTTTTCCTGTCAGCCAAGAGATTGCAGGGGTCGATAATGGGATCAAACAATTTTAAGGTTGACATGCCACACCTCTGTGACTTATACCTAGGGGGAAGGCTAAAACTCGACGAAATGGTTTCACGCACTATTACGCTAGATGAAATAAATGATGGGTTTACTGCTATGAAAAACGGTGAAGTTGTGAGAGCAGTTATTAATTTTGGAAGCTAGCAGCGCTGANAAGAAGGAGAAATGACCTCCTGCCCAACACTAGAAACAAAGCGGTTGATNCTCCGTCCCTTTAACGANAATGATCTTACAAGTTATTCCATCATGATGAATACTCCCGAGTTACGGCATTCTCTTCGGATCCCTGATGAGGAAGGGGTATCAGAAGCTTGGAACTCAATGGCCCGGTGGCTTGGACAATGGGAACTGCGTGGAACCGGTCACTGGGCATTAGAAGAAAAGATATCTGGAAGTTTTATCGGGAGAGCAGGTTTGCACAACCCAGAACGCGAAGATTGGCCGGGAGTAGAGGTAGGCTGGGCACTCCATCCTGATTGGTGGGGGCAAGGTTATGCCACGGAAGCAGGCGAAGAAGCTATCCAATATGGATTTGATGAACTCAGTCAGGAATGTCTTTTCAGTACTATTTTGTCGGATAATCATCGGTCCCAATCTGTTGCTAAAAGGCTAGGATTTGTTTTGGTTGAGACGAAAGTTCTCTCGCATTACCCGCACGAACCGCATGGGATCTGGATGATAAAGAGATGAGAAAATCTACTTTGGGTGAAGGTAACTCTGGTTGGTGGGACCGGGCAATTGGTTATGAGGTATACATTAGGTCTTTTGCTGATAGTAACGGCGATGGAATAGGCGACCTGCAAGGACTAGCATCAAAACTTGAGTATCTAGCATGGTTAGGTGTTGATCTCGTTTGGGTATCACCCTTTTATCCCTCTCCAATGGCCGATTTTGGCTATGACGTCAGTAATTATTGCGATGTTGACCCGATATTCGGGACTTTAGAAGATTTTGATTGCCTTGTCACCGAAGTGCACAGACTTGGCATGCGGCTACTGATAGATCTGGTGCCGAACCACTCATCAAGTGAGCACGAGTGGTTTATTGATTCAAGATCATCTATGGATAGTGATAAAAGGGGTTTCTANCACTGGAGGGACCCGTCCCAAAATGGCGGGCCGCCTAACAACTGGGTTTCCCACTTTGGGGGTTCGGCATGGACGTTTGACGAGCTAACGGAACAATATTATCTACATCTATTTCTTCCAGAGCAACCAGACCTGAANTGGAACAACCCAAATGTAGTNAAAGAATTTGATAATATCCTNAAATTCTGGCTTGCAAGAGATGTAGACGGGTTTCGAATAGATGTAGCNCAAGGGCTTGTAAAAAATATGCTTATGGCAGACAATCCGCTCCGTTACCCATTGAATAAAGACATGAGCCCTCGGGAGGTCTTCGCTTCATACGATCACCGCTATGACCTTGATCAGGCAGGGAACACTGAAATCTATCAACGTTGGAGAAAAATAGCTGATGAAAATGATGCGCTGCTNTTGGGAGAGGTNTACCTGCGTGANAATGACCCCAATAAAGTAAGTCGTTATNTTGCTTCAAAGGATTCTTTGCACAGAGCTTTCTATTTCGCACCTATGCATGTTCCTTGGTCTCCTGAACCTATGTGGGACACTTTTCGTGACGCTCTTGATGCAGCCCCTGAGGACCTCTCTTGGGCACTAAGCAGTCATGATGANCCTCGAGCACCCACNCGATTTGGAGGAGGGGAAGAGGGGAAACAAAGAGCACTAGCGTACTCAGTNCTTCTATTATTTCTTCCNGGACTTCCATTTATCTANCAAGGGGATGAGCTCGGTTTAGAAAGCATCTTGGTTAAGCCAGAGGATCAAGCTGACCCTGTNGCGCTTAGNAACGAAGATAGCTCTGACGGAAGAGACGGCGCAAGGTCTCCGATCCCTTGGCACGCTGGNGAGAATTTGGGTTTCTCCACCGGTAAACCTTGGCTTCCAATAGGNGACCGGTTAGAAGAGGAGACAGTTGACTACCAGAGGTCTGATCAAGAGTCGACGTTATTCAAATATAAGGAATTATTTGAATTCCGGGCAGAACGGTTGGACCATAGCTCGCCGTTGNAATGGATTACATCNCGGGACTCGTCGGTCATTGCTTTTACGAGAGCTGATATCCTTTGCGCTATCAATGTTGGGGGNCAAAGTGAGAAATTGAATCTAGGAAAAGAAATGTNCNGTATCGAGTTTTCGGTAGGGNATGCCACCTTTAGTGAGGGGATTCTTGAACTCGGAGTAGCCTCAGCGGTGATCTTAATGTCAGGCGCTTAGCGACCTAACTAAATTGATCATCTCAAAAACAGCCGAGGCGGCTGCTGACCCCTTATCTCCCGTTGAACCATCGTGGTCAACATAAGAAACATCTGACCGTTGGAGAGCTTGTTCTAAAGTATCAGTTGTTANGACTCCAAATGCTATGGGNACGCCGGTGTCAATACTTACTTCACGAACTCCTCTTGCGCATTCGCCGGCTACAAACTCGAAGTGGGGAGTCCCCCCTCTAACTACNGCACCTAACGTTATTATCCCATCTACATTTGTGTTCTTTGCAATGGTNCTGCAGGCAAAAGGGATCTCGAAGGCACCAGGAACCCAGTANGTGTTTATCGAATCAGAGGCGACNCCCTGTGATTCAAGNTAAGATTTCGCACCGTTAATTAGTCTTTCAGTGATTTCTAAATTGAACTTTCCAGCTACGATAGNGATACGTAANGTTTGNCCCCCATCAATTTCAGTGTTTCCCTGAGTCATCTAACGGTCCTTTGANGTATTGCTTTTGTCCATCAGGTGTCCCATGCGTTNNTCTTTTGTCTGGAGATATCTCACGTTCTCNGGGTTTGAATCGCTTATAAGCGGAACTCTTTCAACTATTTCTAGATTGTACCCTTGAAGNCCNCCATACTTAGCNGGGTTATTCGTTAGGATTCGCATCTTTTGAATTCCTAAGTCAGCAATTATCTGGGCACCTATTCCATACTCACGAGAATCAGGGGCGAATCCCAGAGCGACGTTAGCATCAACGGTATCCATGCCTTCATCTTGGAGAGCGTAAGCGCGCATTTTATGTCCAAGCCCGATGCCTCGGCCTTCGTGGCCTCTGAGATAAATTATGGCTCCACTTCCGTTTTCAGCAACAAGTTTCATCGCAAGGTCTAGTTGAGATCCACAATCACACCGAAGGGAACCAAGAACGTCTCCCGTTAAGCATTCCGAATGTACNCGAACAAGTGGAATTTCATTTTCGTTTACTTCGCCAAAAACGAACGCTAGGTGCTCTACATCATCTANAGAACTTCGATAGATATGGGCAGAAAATTCACCGTATATTGTTGGGATCCGAGCAGATGAGAACCGTTCTACGAGTCTTTCATGGCGGTTTCGGTATCTGATCATGTCAGCAATTGAAATAATTGGGATGCCATGGGTTTGGGCAAATTCNATAAGTTCNGGTAAGCGAGCCATTGTTCCATCGTCCGAAACTATTTCACATAGTACCCCTGCAGGGGCTAGNCCTGCCATTGTNGCCAAGTCAACTGCAGCTTCTGTGTGTCCGGCCCTTTTNAGNACTCCGCCTGCTCTGGCTCTGAGAGGGAAGACNTGTCCTGGNCTGGCAAANCCGCTTGCAGCAATATGTCCGTTTGCAAGTGCCTTGCAAGTCAATGAACGGTCGCTTGCTGAGATCCCAGTACTTGTTCCTTCGGCTACATCTACAGAAATTGTGAAAGCTGTACCCATAGCTTCGGTATTATTCGCAACCATAAGTGGCAAATGAAGAGCATCCGCTCGTTCGTTTGTGATAGCGCAGCACACAACTCCACTTGTGTATTTAACCATGAAAGCCATGTCTTCGGCGGTGACCGATTCGGCAGCGATAATCAGGTCTCCTTCATTTTCTCTATCTTCGTCATCAACGACGACCACAAACTTGCCTGCGGCAATTGCGTCTATGGCTTCTCTTATGGTGTTGAGTTCAGACATTTATGGTCGTTTCCTTTTCGTTATAGTTGAGTTGTCGCTCAATGTATTTAGCGAGGATGTCAACTTCAATATTCACTATATCGCCCACTGACTTTTGGTTTAAGTTCGTCGCATCCCAGGTATGAGGAATTATTGCAACGGAGAACTTATCAGTAGAGACATTTGCAACAGTGAGACTGATTCCGTCAATTGCAATTGANCCCTTCTCACANACATAGCGACCCCAGTCANCNCCAAGATCAAATTCGTACCGGTAAGACCCGTCNTCTTCATTTGAAATATTGACTATTTGAGTGGTGCAATCTANNTGTCCNTGGACTACGTGCCCTCCGAATCGCCCTTCCGACTTGAGGGGTCGCTCTAAGTTAACTTTGCTTCCTGGGGTAAGGGTCCCTAAGTTGGTTCGGCTCATTGTTTCCGGCACAGCATCAGCAGACCAAGATGTGTCATCGTATTCTGTTACCGTCAAGCAGCACCCGTTTACTGCTATGGATGCGCCGATAGAAATATCTGCGATGACGGTTTTTGCATTAAGGGTGATCCTCACTCCAGATCCGGAGGGAGTTATTTTAGAAACTATTCCGACTTCTTCGATTATTCCTGTAAACACTTGTCTCCTTGACCATCGGNACGAGAAGGAGAACAGGCACGTTTAAGCCTTTAAATTTCCTCTCCCATCCGGACTATAACCGTCGGCTTTGGATTTTCACCAAATCAGTCAATTTACAAAAGAGACTCGTGGGCTTGACGCTGAGCGCCTTTACCACCGGTTGGGAGTTTCACCCGTTCCCGAGGATTTATTATGCACAGTTGTGCTATGTGTTTATTAATGTATACCATTAATACAGGATATGCAAGTTTCTTCTTATCACGAAAGTGGTATCAGAAGATGCTGGGAGATATCGCCTACTAAAGAAACGTTGATTTCCCTGATTTCGAAATGCCATTCATTGTCCTCAAAGAGAAATGTATCTTCATAGGAACCGGTGATGATAGGTTGAAGAGGAAAATCGTCAAGTTGTTGAAAAACGGTGTAGTAGGAGGAAGAGGAAGCAGAATTACCATTTATATCTAGCGAAATGTTAGTGGTTGAGTGATGAGTTTTGGGCGTTCCATCGTCGTAGCGTCGTGTTGTCTTTTCATATAGTTCTTTAATTCCTTTACTTCCTGAGATTTCAGTAGTTTGTCCACTATCTTTGAAGACAATTTTTCCTTGTTTAAATAAAGCTCCAATTCCGTCAAAGTCACCCAAGTCGATAAGGCGAGCGTATTTGTAGATTAGGTTACTTATAGTTATCTGGTCGCTCATATACACACATGATACTTCCTAAGAAGTAGGGTGTCCTTGAGCAGTTACACTAAAACTTTGAATAACATGAGAGATACAAGAATATGTTGATGTCAATACCAAGTCCGAGTTCAGGCTCATTAGACCTAGGGCCTATTACTCTTAGAATGTATGGTTTCATGATCGCTCTCGGAGTAATCGCAGCAGTCTGGCTCATGGGTAAAAGATTTATGAGTAAGGGAATAAACCCAGACCATGCTTCTGGCCTGGCTATGTGGATAGTCCCCGCAGGTATCATTGGGGCGCGTGCCTACCATGTAATCACAGATTGGAGACGCTTTGAGGGTAATTGGGGTGAAGCCGTCCAAATCTGGAACGGAGGATTAGGGATTCTCGGTGGAGTCATCTTTGGGATAGCGGCAGCTTTCTTGTATTGCCGAAAGCATGACTTAGACATCAAAGAAGTGATGGATGGCGTAGCGCCAGCCTTAGCGCTAGCGCAGTGCATAGGGCGATGGGGAAACTACTTCAATCAAGAACTATTTGGTCGTCCAACAAATTTACCTTGGGGTCTTCAGATTGATCAGCGAAAACGACCAATAGAGTATGTTGCGGAAGATGCATTCCATCCAGCATTCCTCTATGAATCATTGTGGAATGCTCTAGTCGTACTCACGCTAATAAAATTAGGGAAATCAAGAAAGCTTCCCAGTGGCTTGTTGATGGCGGCTTACTTTGTGTTTTATTCGATTGGTAGGTTATGGATTGAAGCTCTGCGAATAGACGAAGCTACAAAACTTATCGGTCTCAGAATTAACATCTGGGTCTTCACAGCAGTCCTCTTAACAAGCGCTGTTATTCTTTTAATAGGATTACGGCGAAATATGGAGCTCAATCGGTTAGCCGAGTCTAAGACCACTGGGTGAAGGAACTATCTCTAATCACTGCATCATTACTTTTATTCATGTAACTTCAAGATGGACCTATGATTCCCGAGAACCCATATGAAGATAGATTTGAAAGGACATTTGCGTTCATTGATTTATCTGGCTTTACCCACTTCACTGATGTCATGGGAGACAAGGCAGCGCTGGAAGAAATAAATACGTTCAGAGCTATAGTAAGAGAAATAGCTTCCAGAAAAGGAATTCGGATTGCCAAATGGCTGGGTGATGGTGCAATGCTTGTTGCCGTCGAACCTGAAACAGCTACAGAAGCGATAATGGAAATGCAAGGGCGAATGGGAGAAATACACGAGCAACTATCAATGCGAGCCGGTCTCGCATCCGGAGCCGTCCTAATGGTCGACGGGGAAGATCATATTGGAAAGGCCGTTAATTTAGCTGCACGTCTTTGTTCAATGGCCGACCCTGGTGAAGTACTCGCTACTAAGGAGATGATGACAGCACTTATGGTCAACACTCCATCGGAGTCTGTTGGAATGCGTGATATTGATGGCTTTAGCAAATTGGTTGAAGTGGTCCGTTTAGAGATGCCGGACTTTTGACTATCCAAACTAAGAAACAAAGGTAAGAACAATAAGCTTGAGATAACCATGAATATCAATCAGGCAATTAATAACGGATGAGAGTATGAGTAATCAACAGTGGATAAACCTTGGTGTAGATCAACAAATCGTTAGTTCGTTAATCAAGCGGGGGATCAAGACACCTTTCCCCATACAGGACCTCACCATTCCTGATGCACTCCAAGGAAATGACGTGTGCGGTAAAGCCAAAACAGGTTCAGGAAAAACACTTGCATTTGGTATACCAATGGTACAAAACCTTGATCAACCCTCCGGAGAGACTGACCCGAGAGGACTAATCATGGTTCCTACACGTGAACTCGCTACACAAGTTAAGGAGGAACTTGACCCCCTCTTGGACGGGAAATCGTTGACCGCAGCAGCAATCTATGGCGGGGCAAACATAGAAGAGCAAATCAAAGGNATCAAGCGAGGCGTTGATATCATTGTTGCAACTCCTGGGCGCATGATTGANCTTTTAGAAAGAGAAGAGATTTCTTTACAATCNCTTGAAATGGTAGTTCTTGACGAAGCCGACAGAATGGCTGATATGGGATTCCTNCCACAGGTTGAGTGGATTCTTCGCCGTGTTGAGCGCAACCATCAGACTCTNCTTTTTAGTGCAACCTTAGATGGGGTCGTCAATACCCTTATCCAGCGTTATCAAANCAANCCNATNATGCATGAGGTCGAAGCTAAAGAAATAACAGTTGAAGAGATGACGCACCGGTTTTTGCATGTTCATGAACGAGACAAAGTAAAAGTTGCTGCGGCTATCGCTCGACCAGTTTCAAGGACACTAATCTTTTCNAATACAAAAGCAGGATGTGACCGGTTGGTGAGAAAACTTCTTGATGAAGGTATCCGTGCTCAGGCAATTCATGGGGATTTGAGGCAGAACATAAGAGAAAAGGCTCTTGACCGGTTCGCAAGTGGGAAACTGCCTGTTCTCGTTGCCACAGACGTAGCCGCTCGTGGGATACATGTAGACGGAGTCGAAGTTGTTATTCACTATGATCCACCATCAGATCACAAAACATATCTGCATAGATCAGGGAGGACTGCAAGAGCTGGAACAGACGGGCTAGTAGTAACGTTGTCATTGTGGGATGAAGAACTAGTTGTGAAGAGGCTCCAGAAAAGAGTAGGACTTGATATCGAACTGGTTGAAATGTTTTCGAATGACCCGCGCTTAGCTGACCTCGGTGGATGGATTCCCTAATTTAATTGTGCTGACAGGTATCAGAGCTAATCTGAAGTAATGACAGAAGTGGGGTTATTACCACATGGATAAAGATCTTCGTGACTGGGTAAGTGAGCAAGTTCTCCAAGGGTCAGAACCCCTTGATATCACTGCTGCAGTAGCAAGAGAAATTACAAAGTTAAAAGGACTACCCATCAACGGTGATCAGCCATCACTTCTAGATTTGGGTTCTCTGGAAGCTCCTAAAGGCGTCAAATATACAACTGATCTGATCGGTTCGGTATATGAACAAAGTCTTGACAGCTTAACTCGGAGGCATGGCGGTGTTCACTACACTCCTTTTGAAATCGCACGGAAACTAGCCCGTATTGCTCTTGAGGGATTACCGGTAGGACCAGTGTGCGACCCATCAGTTGGAGGTGGTTCATTCTTGCTTGCAGCCGCAGAATATCTCAATGATCTCGGAGAGTCTCCTACGAAAATCGTCCAAGAGTTACTCTGGGGAATAGATCTTGATCAAGGGGCAATCGAGGTAGCAAATGCATCAATTTCTATTTGGGGTTCTTCTGAGGAGTGGGTTACCCCAAATNATGGTCACCTCACCATTGCTAATTCTCTTCAGAGTGGGCTTAGCTCATTNTCAGAACCACCCAAATCAGGTTTTGTAGCTGTNATAGGAAACCCTCCTTTTCAAAACCAACTTCAAGAATCAACAGTAAGACCAATAGAACAGACACGTGAGCTTAGAGAAAAGTGGCAAGTAGACACCGGCCCCTATGCAGATACTGCAAGTTATTTCCTGTTANTGGCGTTATCGCTACTCGGAGAAATGGGGAAGTGTTTGCTTATTCAGCCCCAATCAATTCTGTCCACCGTTGACGCAGAACCCATCCGGTTGAAGCTTACTGAAGTTGCAAACCTTGAAGGTATTTGGATCGGAGGAGCAAACATATTTGAAGCTGGAGTAAACGTATGTGCNCCGTTGATTTCAAAAGGTTTTGCTCAAAAACCTGCACGTATCTGGAAGGGTGCAGAAATTACAGAACTTAAGCAACGACTCACCAATCAAGAAAATTGGGCGAATGCTATGGCAATAGTACAAGATGTTCCTAGAGTCCATCTTTCAGGCGACAAGCTAGGCGAACGTTCTGCGGCAACAGCAGGGTTCCGTGATCAGTTTTATGGATTGGCGCCCCATGTATATGAGNACGACATAAATCAAACCACGGTAGCTCCACTAATTACTGTCGGGATGATAGATCCTCTCCGTAATAGGTGGGGGACAGCAAATTTTAGGTACGCAGGAAAATCTTGGTCTAAGCCAGTCGTGAATTTAGAAACTCTTAACCAAGCTGATCAAGAGTTATACGAATGGGTAAAAGAGCGTCTAAGGCCTAAAGTTCTTCTAGCAACTCAAACAAAAGTACTAGAAGTAATACCTGANCTTGATGGTAAATTAATTCCATCAACACCCGTAATAAGNATNGAGTGTGATCCCCAAGACATCTGGAAGATAACAGCGGTACTTAGTTCNGCTGCAATGAGTGCTTATGCATTTTCNACNACCGCAGGTTCCGCCTTATCCTCAAACACCATCAAACTATCCGCAAAACAAGTGATGAATCTTCCACTTCCCTCTGAATCAAATCATTGGACAAANGCATCTAAATATGCCGAAAGCGCTTTCAATGCAAAAAATAGAGAAGAGAAGAAGNAACAAATGCTAAAAATGTCAGAGGAAATAAACATTGCGTACGGCTGTGATAATGAAATCCTCCAAAAGTGGTGGATTCATAGACTCCCTAAATGGAGGTAGCTAAGCACCCCACGTTGGTGTTTTAGAATTTAGCTGATTCACTAAAGAGAGCATTAAGAGAAGTTTGTCTCGGCAAACTCAGCAACCTGGGAAAGGCACCCAAGGTGCTACCAATCTCCGGATTGGGATGAGGCCTAAAGTTAGGCAACAAAGTGTCTGAGTGTANTCAGTCAAGCATCAATGGCCTTTTGGAGAAAATAATGGCACCAGCCAAAAGAAAACAACCAAAGAAGCCTAAGTTAGACGTAATTGAGGGTGGTAATGGCGCAGTTGAAGCAGCCATTGCTGAAATTCCAAATCACCCTAAAACTTATTCTCGGGATCTACCAGTCTCAGGAGCATGGTTCCCCGGCGACCCAGTAGGTCACAGGAAATTTATTAATGTCACAGACGGTCGCCCCTTCGCATTAGAAGCTGGCGGTACTCTCCCTGAGGTAATCCAAGCATATGAGACATGGGGGAGACTGAATTCGGACTCCTCGAATGCGATCCTGATTTGTCATGCTTTAACAGGCGATTCTCACGTATCCGGAGACAGCAGCGCATCACACCCAACTAAAGGTTGGTGGGATGAAATTGTGGGACCCGGCAAAGCAATCGATACTGAAGAGCACTTTGTAGTCTGTATAAATGTCCTAGGAGGGTGTCAAGGAAGCACAGGTCCATCATCTCTGAACCCAGTTAGCAATAGACCCTATGGAAGTGACTTCCCAAATATAACAATAAGAGACATAGTCAGAGCTCAAGCAAAAGTTGCCGATTACCTTGGAATAGAGCAATGGCATGCAGTGATCGGAGGTTCTATGGGGGGCATGCAGGTNCTTGAATGGGCANCAATGTTCCCAGANCGTGTTCCTAGAGTTGCTCCAGTTGCTACATCACTTGCCGCTAGCGCTCAACAAATAGCATGGAGTGCAGTAGGAAGAGCGGCCATAGCTCTTGACCCCCGATGGCGTGATGGCAACTACTATGAAGCAGACCCTGGCGATGGTCCTCACACCGGTCTTGCTATCGCTCGAGCCATCGCACAAATACACTACCGAAGCGATGAAAGTTTNCAATCTCGATTTGGACGTGACCTTGTAGATAAAGACTCCCTCTTTGGGTTATGGGACAGATTCGAAGTTGAGTCCTACCTTGATTATCATGGGGAAAAGCTCATCCAAAGGTTTGACGCTAACTCATACCTCGTCTTAAACAGAGCTATGGACACACATGATTTAGCGCGTGGAAGAGGATCAATGAGNGATGCAGCTNCCAGAATAAAGGCAAAGGTAGCCACCGCTAGTATTTCAACAGATATTCTCTACCCTCCCCACCAGCAGTTAGAAATCCAGAAAGTAATTGAATCAACTGGCGGAATATGCAGCTACCACGAAATCGACGATCCCAATGGACATGATGGTTTCCTTCTGGCAACAACAGATATAGGTGCTATTTTTAGCCATCTACTAGAAACCTAATAAAAGGCTCTTATCGGAAGAAGAGAACATAGACAATGCCTGAGGGGATAGAAGTTGAGTATTACAGGCAAACCGCTCTTCGAGCTTTGAATAGAGAAATCAGANTGGTAGGNACGGTTGACCAAAACTATCTCCGAGATGGGCATAGTCTAATTGATATTAAGAANCTGTTAGAGGGGAACNCCTTTGAATTTACTAATAGGAGAGGGAAGCTTTTGGTCCTTTCTGTTTCTAACGGCATATCAATCGGACTTAGGTTCGGAATGACAGGGCGCCTGCTAGTNGATGGAGTATCTGCAATAGAGACTCTTGAATATTCAAGTACGAAAAACGAACCTAAATGGGATCGATTTTCGCTAAAGTTTAGCGATGGCGGAACCTTATCAATCAGAGACCCCCGAAGATTGGGGGCCGTTCAGATCAATCCAGATATTGAAGTTCTCGGCGTTGATCTGTATGAGGTAACAATTNCCTCTTTGTTGAAGGCTCTTGGCGGATCCAGTCGNGCTCTGAAAACATGTCTAATGGATCANNCAANAATAGCTGGATTAGGNAACNTGCTAACAGATGAAATACTTTGGCGAAGCTCAATTGACCCTCGAAGGGCAGCTAATTCACTGGCATATGATGAGCAGAAAAGGCTCGCATATCACATCAGACAGACAGTAAAACAACTAACCAAGCTAGGCGGTTCCCACACCGGAAAACTTCAAGCCCATCGAGTTACTGGCGGTTTGTGCCCGAAAGACGGAGAACCCTTGGAACGATATACTATAGGTGGGCGAACAACATACTCGTGCCCGTTACACCAAATTTAGGATAATGAAACGTTTCAGAAGCTTAATACTAACAGTTTGCTCTCTCAGCATGCTTTTCTGTGGTCATGCTTATGCTCAAGTTAGTGAGTCAGATATCGGGTCTGAATCAGGTGTAAACGAATCAATTTCAAGACTNACTTCTACGTTTGAAGTTAAGAGAGCGGTGATAGGCCTCCTTATAATCGCTGCGGTCTCAGTCATTGTATTTTTCTTCTACTGGTATAAATCAGCCCAGATGGCAAAAGAGTCATATTTGGAAGCGATTCANTCAAATAATGNGGCCCCNATTGCCATNAAACAGAAAAGNNGCTTAGGNTCTTGGGCTNCTGGGTCAGCTAAAAACCACAGAAAGAGTANACCATTTCGAAAGAGATTTAGAACCTAATTTAAGCTCCACAAGTGCNTTNTGAGCCTTTGTTGATCTAAGCTTCACCCATGGAAAATAATTTAGATACCGATGCCATGATCAAAAGGTTTCAAGATAGGGCAGCAGCAGTGAAAAAGCGCGACCTACCGCCAGTAGGAGGAGAGGAGCGCCAACGTTTCATAGCGCAAGCACAAACTGATTTTCAAGACTTNGCTATAATTGGAGATTCGATNGCCACCATGGAAGATGGTTTTCTAGTTCTGCGTATTGACCTCAGATCCGNGNACGATATCAGCGATTCGTGAAAGCAAAGAGCGTCATATTTTCTATTTGGCTTAGTATGATAAGACTCCTGCGGATGTAGCTCAGTTGGTAGAGCGCAACCTTGCCAAGGTTGAGGTCGCCGGTTCGAGGCCGGTCATCCGCTCAGAATCGGCAAGAATGTGTTGTTCTCTTTCCTTAGCAGTAAGGTAAAAAGCAACGACATTACGTTGTTCATGCGTCGGTGCCCGAGCGGCCCAAGGGAGCGGCCTGCAAAGCCGTACAATCGCGGGTTCAAATCCCGCCCGGCGCTCCACTCTCTACCTGCAACCACCAGCGTAAATATAGGGTCTATTGTATTATCATGAGTGATGTGTCCCATGGCCCTGACTGGTGGCAAGACGACAGTGGAAAATGGCACCCACCCCATNAGGGGAAAAACTCTCAAACGGACAAGCAGATCAATAGCTTTTCAACACAGCCAGATACTAGCGGCGAAGTTAACGAGGACAATATTACAAGCCATTTCAAAGATAGATACGGCATAGAGTCTCAAGTTATTGACCCCGAAATGATAAAAGATTTGCGGAAAGCCAAAGAGGACACGAACTGGGGTCCTTCAAAAGGTAGTACCAAAGCTCGTTTCATGAGACCTCAAACTCCGTCAGATCTTTTCAGTGGAGGAATTGGGTTATCAGCAGGGATTCTACTCGTCATTGCTGCATTNTTAGATTGGGCGTCAGCAGGTGGGAGCCTCCTCCAAGGGGCAATCAACCCAATAAAAGATTCAAACGGAGTAGGTGTACTTTTACTCGGCAGCCTTATATGTTTGTTGTCTGTTCTGTTACTGATTGGAAAACGTAAGAGATGGGTCGGTCTATCAATTCTACTTGCAGGCGCAATGGCAGTTTTCTTGTCGTTATTTAGTCTCATAGATATAACTAATACATCCGATGCGATCCCAGAAAATCTTATTGACCGATACCCGAGTATTGATATTGCATACGCAAATGAGGCAAAGCTAGATATTTCTGCAGGGCTGTGGCTGTCTATAGGTGGGTCGGTAGCTTCTCTATTAGCTGGTATTTCAGGGTTAAAGCGCCATATTTAATTTACTGAAGTTGAGTGACTTTGTATTAGGGCTGCTAGCATCATTTACTCTTAGGGCCGTTAGCTCAGTTGGCTAGAGCACCTGCATGACGCGCAGGGGGTCGGGGGTTCAAATCCCTCACGGCCCACAAAATGAG
>PAWI01000029.1 GCA_002713485.1 Acidimicrobiaceae bacterium | reverse complement strand
TTATGAATTAGCTGAGCATATCCTTGAACACCACCACCATATAATTTGCACACCTTGCGGAGAGGTTCTTGATTTCCACTTATCTCAGAGCATCGAGGAAAAACTCGAGGAATCACTGCAAAAGATTGCAAATGAATTCGGATTTAGCGTTGACCGTCACCAACTTGATCTAATAGGTAAATGCGGAAAGTGTTCTTAATAGTCTAGACCGCCGACTTATCAAATCGAATCTCAAGTTCACTTACCGCAAAGAAGGAATTGCCCTGAATCATCGGACCTTTCTGATCTGGGGTAAGAGTAGGAATACCCAAGGTCTCTATAATTTTTTTAGAACCCATCACAGCTTCTTTTCTCGCTAGTTCATAACCAATACAGAAATGTTTACCNAAACCAAACCCAAAATGTCCACTTCGCATAGGATCCTTCGAGACCCCTGTGCGGTTCTCTTTACCAATATGCAGATCTGATCGGAATAAGTCAAAGGTAAGTGGGTCAGCGAAAACAGTTGGATCCAAATGAGCAGCCCCCAGGCACGCCCGTATCCGATCACCCTCCTTAATTTCAAAACCATGCAATTCAACCGNTTTTGTAACAAATCTGTCCTCGCTAATNACCGCCGGTGTGCGACGCATTGTCTCAGTGAAAGCATTGTCCCACAGCGAAATATCATCAAGCACAACGCTCCTAATCTCAGAATTAGATAAAACATTCCACCACATATTCGCTATGGCTTTATCGGTTGTCTCTCCGCCTGCAATAAAAAGAAGCCCACAAAATGCGGTGATCTCATCCTTTGTCAATCTTTGTCCATCTATTTCAGCTCGAGCAATTTTCGCAATATGATCATGCCGGTCACCACCATCAANCTCTTCAAGTAGTGGAGAAATATGGCTACAAAAGGCAGCATTTGCTTCCAAACCCTTTTTTCGTAAATCATCAGATCCNGAGAGACCCATAATCATGTCTGTTACCCATTGTCTAAATAAATGCCCATCTCCATCCATCCCCAAGATCGCAGAAATNACATCTACTGGAAGCTGAGAACTAAATTCTCTAACCAACGATATGACGGACCTACTTGAGAATCGCTGGATCAAGTTATCTACACACTCAGAAATCAAATACTCATATGTCTGTAGCCGTTTTCCAACAAAGTCTGGGGCCACAATTGAGCGACGGACAACGTGTCCATAATCATCACGGGAAATAAGCGTTGGTCCTACTACTTGACCCGTTGTTAGGTCATATGTTGATGATGAGAATGTCTCATGATCAGAAAAAATATCTCGTACGTCTTCGTAACGGGTCACCCACCACATTTGTCCAATATCATCAAAAAAGAGCGGATAATCATCTCGCATCCTTTCCCAAATATGTTCTGGAGAAGTTCGATATTCACGAGAATACAAATCAGATGAAAGCAATGCTGTACTCCTTCATTTCTTAAGCTAGATGCAATGAACAGTTGCTGTCCAAACAACTTGCATTAACAAAAGCAATTTTTTTCTTGATTTCCTTATAATTATTAGAAGACAAGACCTCTACTTAATACAAAGGAATCCTTATGTCATTACAACTAGGCGATACGGCTCCTGACTTTGAAGCTGATACCACGCATGGAACTATACGATTTCATGACTGGAAAGATGGATCATGGGCCGTGTTTTTCTCCCACCCAAAAGACTTCACACCAGTATGTACGACGGAACTGGGTTACACAGCAGCTTTGGGGGACGAATTCAAAGCACGAAATGTTAAAGCGATCGCAGTTTCAGTAGATAGCGTATCTGATCACCATTCTTGGATATCCGATATCGAAGAAACACAATCAACCACCGTTAATTTCCCCATCATTGGTGATCCGGAGAAGAACGTCGCCTCTCTTTATGGGATGATTCACCCCCAGGCAAATGACACGCTTACCGTTCGGTCCGTATTTATTATCGACACAAATAACAAAATACGTTTGACATTGACATATCCTGCCAGCACTGGCAGAAATTTCGACGAGATTCTCCGTGTTATAGATTCAATGCAGTTAACCGACTCTAATAAAGTCGCTACTCCAGTCAATTGGAAGCATGGAGAAGATGTCATCATCTCTCCATCGCTATCAAATGATGAAGCGGCCGAGTTATTCCCTGAAGGTTGGGACGAAGTGCGCCCTTACCTTCGTGTAACTAAACACCCGTAACGTCGTCAGTTTTTATACATAGACACAGTACCGCTGTGACAATACCGCTAAAAGCAATTGCCCAGATTGACCACTCGTGAGTCTGAGCTGTACCGATATTGCCTGATTCTAAAATGGCGGCAACAATAGCTGACCCTAAAGATCCACCAATTCGGTAGGAAGTTTGCAGAATAGCCGTACCAGTTCCTACTAGAGATGATTCTAAGTTTTGAGTACCTGCAGCCGTTGTATTACCCAGAACAGTAGCCATCCCAATTCCTGCTGCTACTACCGCAGGCAACATAACGGTTAATGACGGTGATGTGCTTACGAACAAAGCTGTGAAAGCGAACCCAACTGTGAAAAGAAACGAACCAAGAACCATCACCCCTCTAAATCCGTGTTTATCAGCAAAACGGCCAGAAGGATACGCGATCAAAGTCATCGTTCCAGGCATAATTGTCAGCAATAAACCTGTTTTAATCAAGCTATAACCCCATACGTCAATGGCATAGCTAAGAAGTGCTAACCACATACCGAAAAACATCAACGATGAAGTGAATCCGATAACAGCCATGAGAACGAAGCGACTATTTGAAAAAATATGTAATGGTATGACGGGACTGACGTGAACCTTTGATCTAAGAACGACAAAGATTATCAGGAAGAAACCCGACAAAAAACCCGATATAGTCTCAAAGCTCCACCAGCCCCAACTATTCCCCTCCAAAAGAGCAAGAACTAGAAATGCGATACCCCCCATCGCAGAAACAGTTCCTATGACATCAATCCTCTCTCGTCGAATGACTACATGGTCGCTATTCCAAGATGGAAACCCTAGATAGATAACTAGGGCACTAATTGGTACTACTGTCAAAAANAANATTCTCCATGAAGCGTACTCAACAAATACAGAGGAAAATATCGGTCCACTTACACCAGCTGCTGCCGTCCACACTGCCCATCGACCTAGCGCAGTTGCCAAAACGCCCTCTTCTGTCTCTCGGACAATAATTGCAATCGAACTCACNCCCAAACCAGCTAAAGCCGCTGCTTGCAATCCTCTTCCTACAACAAGAACTAATAGATTTGGTGCAAGNGCACTTAATATNGATCCGGCAACTGACATGCCAGCTGAACCAATCATTATTCGGTTATGCCCATATCGGTCAGCAAGGTGACCAGCTTGAAGCAGCACAGCAGCACTNACAATACCTACGATAGTAAGGATCCACGTCGTTGAAGCAGTATCGCCACCCCCAAGGCTGCTTCGAATAGCTGGAAAGAGAATGAAAGTACTTGTCGAATCAAATCCAGCAACGAATCCGCAAATATAGGTTGCNGTTANCAATCGCAACTGCTCCGATTCCGTACTNACCATCTTTTTGCGTCCCCCAAATCCCATTCTTGAACCCTAGGGGGAGAATATTGATTAAGAAAGCTACAACTACGATGACGCAACTTCCAATTTCGGTCTTTCCAAATAAAGAGATCGCTTGTCATACAGAATAAACCGATCCACAATATATGAGTGGGGGAATNATGAGNAGAAAAAAAACTGACTACACGGATGTAAGCGATGTCGGTATTACNGATGAAAAAAGAGAGCGATTGTACGAGGCACAAACAGAATGCGTCGTTAATTGGACAAACCGCCATGGATGGCCTGTAGGTGTGATGCACAGATTTGTTTGGCATGACAATAAATTTTGGGTAACGTGCATGGGTCAACGAAAGCGAGTTCCAGCGCTTAGTGCACGACCGGAAAGTTCAGTTGTTGTCTCAAGTGAAGGAACCTGGCTGGGTGGTGATATCACAACAACTGTGAAAACCCTTGCAGTGGTCCATAATGACGTTGACGAAATTAAAAAGTGGTTCTACCCGAAGCTCGCATCACGACTACGTGCAGGAGACCCAGAGGGACAAGCTGAGTTCCTTCGTCGCCAAGATACCCCNGGACGNGTNATCATAGAGTTGATACCNCAACAATGGATTACCTATGATGGACCATTGCTGGAATCAGANCTTCGGGGNATCCCATACAATCCACGACTAGCGAAACACTCAAGAAATATCACCAAGCCCCCTGAAGGTTGGGAGATGGAGTACCTCTAATGACAGATGAACTTGAACAAAGAATTACNCAGTTAGAAAGAGAAGTGCGTCAATTACGGGCAAAAGAAGGAGCAATAGCTGCTTTCAACCAATACTTGTACGGAATTGATACTGGATTCATTCCAGATATTCTTGACGCATTTTCAGAGAACGCAATCTTAGATGTTATAAATTTTCCTCCAGATGGTNNAGACATGCATTTTGAAGGACGGTCTGAAATGGAACCGCTNTACCAGAGATATCAGTCCCGATCTGGCATTATAAGCGGGGGCCACAATGCAACAAACATTTCGCTCATCATTGACGATGATTGTAAAAAGGCTTCGTTAACCTCTTACTTNACNACGACAAGGCCNGGGGGAATACAAGGGGGAAGATACGAGGGTTTTCTATCCNATGAAGACGACGGTAAATGGCGCTTTTCTCAACTCGCAATAATCAGCGCGTGGGGATGGACAGCAGAAACACAGAAACTCAGTGACTCTGTGAATGCTGACCGCTCACTCTTCGGCGGGAAATCAGCTAGCTAAATAAAAATTTCAATAGCTGTAATTGTTACTCAGGGAAACCAAACAATCGAACCGCATTCGTATCAAGAATTTGGTGACGCTCCTCATCAGGAACGTCAGTAAACATCGAATCTAAAAACTCCATAGAATGCGGCCACGTTGACTCAGAATGAGGNTAATCATTACCCCAAACTAAATTATCTAACCCAATTTCATANCGAAGTTTCAATACAGCAGGNTCCTCCTGAAAAACTGCGAACATGTTTCTTCGCCAGTAGTCACTTGGCTTAAATCCCTCTTCAGAATTATATTTTGCATACACGGGACGGTTCTCATAGGTAAAATCCATTTGNCGTAACCAATGCGGAACCCACGATGCCTCATGCTCTGTGGATCCAATTTTAATTTTAGGATATCTTTCACAAACNCCAGCGAAGATAATATCGGTCATCGCATACCTAACCCAATAATCTTGCGTTGGACGAAGACCAGCAGGCGTATAGGTACTCATATCAACACCGATTTCACAGCCAGGTACATTAGCTCGCTGTGTAGCTATATGCATCAGTAAGACCGTTCCCGTTTCATTGGCTGCATCCCACAACGGATCATAAATAGGATCTCGATATGGCTGATGGGACAGAGGAGCAACAGGTATAAAAGCGGTCTGTATCCCTANATCAACACAACGCTCTAATTCCTTCGCAGCCTCACGAGGGTCGTCAACGTTAAGCATTGCTGTTCCTTTCAGACGATCCGGTTGCGAAGATACAAAATCAACGAGCCAATTATTATACGCGTGGCAGATTCCACTGAGAATTTCACTATCTTCAATGTGATACCAAAATAAACCTTGACTNGGTTGCACTACTGCNCCCCANACGCCATCCATTTCCAATTCCTCAAGCATCGCATCAGGTTTATAGGCTCCTTCACGAACATCTTCCCACACTTCAACAAAGTCAAGTTCCGCTGGATCCTCAAAACGACGGCCTGCTTGTGTAACAGCTCCTAAAGTAACAACTTGCTGATCTCCAAGAAACCAAGCATCACTTACCTTCCCATCATCATTAGTTACCTTTCGCATATTTGGTGCCCTATNCACCAAATGCGTTGGCATACCATTCGCATAAATATCTGGCGGTTCAACAATATGCGTATCAGTTGAAATAACTCTACTCACAAGCCCCCCTGTTGCTCAATCTACAATTGACACTACTGAATGGCAGTTCAGGAGGCAAACAAAAATTTTCATATTTAAATAACCCCCAATTCACTTTTCTGAACTTATCAACTAGAAAAGCACAGTATGAACCCTTTAACGGAACAACAAATACAAACGCTCGTAGCTAAAGACCAAATACGTGATGTCATCATGCGTTATGCACGCGGAGTAGATCGCCTTGATGAAGAATTGATACGCTCTTGCTACCACGAAGATAGCACTGATGATCACGGTCACTGGAAAGGACCCGGACAAGACTTCGCCTCATTTATAGTGCAGTCTCTCAAAGAACGTTCGCATCATACAACTCACTCAATAGCTAATGTCTTAATTGAGATCAACCCGAATGATCATAATAAGGCAAGGTCAGAAGCTTTCAGTCTGGCATATTTACGAAGAACAGATGAATCAGGAAACGAATGGCTAGATTTCTTTTCAGGTCGGTACATAGATAAATTTGAATCCCGAAATGATGAATGGCGAATAGCCGAAAGGGTAATTGTTCACGACTGGTCAATGTCCACACAACTGGACAGTGATTCATTTCCGCTACCCATGGATTCCTTCATCCAAGGAGCCCGAAACCACTCAGATATCGTTTACGACTGGTGAACTGTAGAGACGTTTTCTTACGAGCTCGTGATCTTTTCTGCTTGTGTAATTCCTTTACTCTTTAGCTCCTCGGCAATCATTTCTCGCAAAACAATTTTTTTAATCTTTGTCCCTGACATTGGCCATTCATCAACAAATCGAACGTAACGAGGAATCCGATATGTAGCAATTTTCCCTTTACAGAAATCAATTAACTCTTCTTCAGTGGCTTCTGCATCAGGCTTCAATTGAATATAAGCCGCAGGCACTTCGACATATCGTTCATCAGGAGCAGAAACAACCTGCGCTAACGCTACTGCCGGATGTGTGATTAGATACCCTTCAACTTCAGCAGCTGAGACATTCTCACCTCCGACCTTCAACATATCTTTAAGGCGTGAAACAAAGGTTACTCGTCCATCTTCATCAAGCTCACAAATATCCCCAGTTCGGAAGAATCCTCTTTCATCAAAAACTTCTTCGGTTAATTCAGGGTCTCTGAAGTACCCGTCAAACATATTCGGTCCGCGGTACCATAATTCTCCGATACTTCCATTAGGAAGGATTTCTCCGGTATCAGGATCATGAACTTCCGCTTCCATCCCCGGTAACGGAAATCCCCCCTTCGTGAAACGGAGCTCTGGTTCATCATCAAGCTCACATAATGAAAGGAAAGCGCAAACTTCGGTTTGACCAAAGCAATTCAAGATAGGTGCATGGGGAATTTGTTCCTGAAATTGCCGTAAACGTTCAGGGACCCCAACAACCATAACGAGTCTGACGGAGTCAAAATCGTCTTCTTCCCTAGTTGGGTGATTGACGATAGGTACCCATATCGTTTCAAATGCAGGGAGAGCTACAGTGGGTCGCTCATCACGAATTTGCTGCATAGCAACATCAGGGTTGTAATTCCCAGTATGTATGAAAGTGCTACCGACAAAAAGCGAAGCGATCACAAACGCAACTCCGCCAATGTGAAACATTGGAAGTGCAGCCCAGATAATATCTTCTTCAGTCAGCAGCATGCGTTGTTTGATTGACGAGGCATAACGGCTGAACGATTCGTGGCTAAGCATCGCCCCTTTTGGCATAGCCGTTGTCCCAGAGGTGTACATAATTATTGATGTGTCACGGACCCGAACTCCTGCCTGGCTGGCCGATACCATTTCATCAGATATAGTTTCGGCTAGCTCATCAGTATCAGATAGGTTGAAAGTACCTGGTCGTTCAACATCATCGAGCGTTATCAACGCTTTCAACTCTGGTGCCTCATCAAAATCAAGAAATTTAGTTTCAGAATCCGCTATTTGAGGAAAAGTTTCATTAATCAATGCATTAAAATCTGTACCTACTTCAGGTGATGCTGTAAAGATGACTTTCATTCCAGCGTGAACGATCACTTGACCCAACTCGGTAGTTTTAAAGCGTGAGTTGATAGGAGCTGTGATAGCACCAATTTTTGCCGCACCAATAATAATCCCAACCGTATCAATGCATTCTTGCAGGAAATATCCAACCCTATCGCCTGGCCCAACACCTAGAGCTAACAGAACTTTCGAAATGTTCTGGGCGTAGTCGGCGATATCCCTGTATGTATAGCGGTTTTCAGGAAACACTATTGCGTCCTTATCGCCATAGCGTTCAGCTTGCATATCCATCAAGTCACCTAAAGAAGTGACGCTTATCCAATTACTATTTTCAGTCATCTCATTAATTTAATACAGATCTTAGCAATTCTACAAAAGACAATATTGGTGAAAATTAAAGGAAATCGAAACAAAATCGGAAACGATGACTAAACATTTTTGTATAAATAGGTATTTCCCTTTACCATTTTACTTATGGAGCGGAGTCCATCATGAGCCAACTGTTTGGTCCACGGCGACGAAATCGCCGGATACGAAACTTACTTCTTGTGTTTGGCCTGCCGGCGTTNATCCTNGTTGCATATTTTGGGTTCATCAAGGACAACGGTAATTCAAATAATGATGATGTTGAGTCCCAAGAATCTGTTGAAGAACCTACACCNGAGGTTATTGAAGAGGCTGAGCTTNTTGATAATTCACCGGAAGGAATCCTNACCAGNGANTATAAATGGATGGTCCAGAGNGAAGANACAAGACAATTGCANAACCTTCTAGAAATTGGTGCAGATGGATGGTACGGCGAAGGNACANGAACNGCNCANTTANNAGCTCTNGAAGCAGCNGGNCTNCCNAATACNGGAGTNCCAAANATNCCNACTGGNTGTGANATNATCATAGGTGGACAGTTGTGCGGCGTAGCCGCTCTAGAGGATGCCGATACTGCGCTGGAAGCATTACAAGCAGGCCTTGGAGACCCAGATGAACTCCCAGACTTTACAGATGAAAACAGTTGGACACGTTCAGAGGCATCAGGTGAACCTGTTATACCCGTGAACTGGGGTGCGTTACATGTTGAGTTTGGGAATTGCTATTCACCATTCCGACAATGCTTTAAACGCTGGGGTATTGATAACTCATATTTCGCTATTCGAGGATGGGATAAAAAATTCCCAGGATTAGTTAAACTTCCCGAAAGCCTTCTAGTTGATTGGGACCCTAGTGACGAATCCATTGCTCCTCTCGTGACCTCAGTTAGCGTTCCCGGAGGTCCTCTTATCATGCCAGAACGATGGGCATTTGAAGAAAATATAGGACGTGCAATGATCTATGACGAACCGAACGACAGATATGTTTTCAAAACAAATCTTTATCAAGTAATCTTCGTCGAGTCAACTGGCAACCCACCAGGTTCCTCAGAAAAAGAATTAAAATGGCAATTCTTCGGATGTTCTGAAACTAATTGGTGTACTCAATAAAGAAGTATTATTTAGAACCCATCGAATCAAGAACAGCCATCATTTGTTCTCTTGCTTTTTGCACCGCTTTTTGTGGCCGCAACATTACTTTAAACTCAATAATTTTTCCGTCNTCATCNCACGTAATGATGTCAACACCGTTCACTGACAAACCATCNATGGTCGTTTCAAATTCAAGCACAGCATGATTCCCATCAAGAACTTTNTTTGTATAACGAAACCCACTTGGNTCCGTTTCTGATTTACTGTTTCCACTTTCACTATCACCCGGAAAGACGACACCGGCAGCAGATAAATACATTTCTGTTAACGCTGCNCCCTCTTGCGGGTTGAACAACACCGGCGACCAAAACACACAATCTTCATGAAGAAGATCTCGCATATTGCCGTCTCCTCGCAGAACCGCAAACCACTTCTCCATAACGTCCTCAATCATGTTTCCTCCCANAANAAAATCTAACTCCTCTTCATATAAGTGTGTAAACCTAAACCAAAAAGATTAAGCCGATTTCAGGAAGACTTGATAGAATTTAATAAATCCCGACACGATTAAGGAATCATGGAAGCAGAACTCGATTCAGACGAAGTCATTAAAGATCTAAACGCTATTTTAGAGGCAGAACTTTCAGGAGTNGTCCGCTACACCCACTATTCTTTAATGGTCACAGGACCAAATAGAATTCCACTCGTTGACTTTNTAAAAGCTCAAGCTACAGAATCNCTTGTGCATGCTCAAGAAGTAGGAGAAATCCTTACTGGTTTTGGTGGGCACCCATCAACGAATATTGCTGCTATTGAAGAAACCAACCAACACTCAATCCGTGACATCCTCGGGGAGAGCNTGGCTCACGAAAGAGGCGCAGTCCAGCTTTACCGTAATCTCCTCAAAACAGTAGAAAACGGGTCAGTATTTCTAGAGGAATTTGCAAGATCAAAAATAGCTATAGAAGAACAACACCAACTCGAATTAGCAAAGATGCTGCGAGACTATACCGATCTTTGATCTGAACTATTTCCCTTAATCACTCTCAGAGNTAATTAATACCGTTTGCTCAAACGTAGTTACCGTTGATTCAACCAAGTGTTGTAACAGATCACGAGATAGATTATGACCGCTATCTAGGACCGCATAATCGTGAACGACAGTACCCCTATCACAACCTTCGTAGCCCTTAAAGGTTACTTTTGCCATTATTTCTTCCCTCGGTGATTCCAATACACAATTATTATGCGACGCCCATATAGCCGAGCTTTCTTGAGCCCCATGAAAAATATGGCCCACAGCCGACNGCCCTCCTCCGTATGGAATCAAATTATCTTCCATCCCTGAAACCTGAATTACTGTCATGGGGTTAGCTTCATCTTGGGGTTCATTTCCTACTATCAAAGGGGAAACAAAAGCAGCAATACCTTCAAAATAATTTGTGTATGCAGCTAAATAATGGCTTAGCGCAGCTCCATTTGATAGGCCCAAGGCAAATTTGGGACCGTCTAATTCAAGATACTGATCCAAGAACGCTATCAAGATATCCATGAATTCTAATTCATCTGCAGGTGATAACTCGGGGCCAAGGTTCCATGACCTCATATAACCTTCAGGGTAAACAGCGATTATTCGGCCATCTCGAACGAACCTATCAAGGAGAGGAATCATTGATTGAGGAGTGCCACCATTTCCGTGGAACCCAAAAATGACAGGGTAGGTATGATTTGGATCAAGAATTTCTGGGATACTAACTATTGTCAATCGACTTACTAGTAAACCTTCTATCGACTGTTCAATGAAAAATTCATTNTGCCCGGCCGCCAGAGGACTTTGAGGAGTGAGAAGTGTTAAGTCTTCTTCGTAATTACGGTCTAATAGTTCACTACTTTCACTGCGATTCTCCTTAAATGACTCTTCTGATCTCTCTTTTTCTATCAATGGGATTTCAAACTCATCTATAAGAACTGTGTTACTAGAACCGCAAGATAAAAGACTGAAACAAATTAGAAGAGAGCATACTGTTCTAGAAAAATAAGGAATCATGATCGGTCTAAAATTAGCCATCGTTGCTACAAAGGAGTTTGCGCGCTCGGAGGGACTCGAACCCCCAACCCTCTGATCCGAAGTCAGATGCTCTATCCAATTGAGCCACGAGCGCTAATACTAAACAAGAGTCTACCGAACATCATCCAAAACAATCCGCTTGAGTTCAGACAGTATCTCATAATTGACGTTTTGTTGATGTCGCTATAAAAAGGACCAAAAGACATTGGAGGGGATATGGACTTGCATGAGCGAATTGAGCGCCTTGAAGCTCGAGAAGCAATCCGAACATTGGTAGCTGATTACAGTATGGCTGTTGACGATAGGGATGTTGAAACGATAGGAACACTATTTTCAGAAGATGGAGTATTTGGGCATGCTGATGGTTCAGCCGTAATGCATGGCAAACATGAGATAGTTGATTTCTATAATGGCCGCTTGGGAGATATGGGACCCACGTATCACTACCCACATAGTCACAAAATAACTTTCAGTGATTCAGATAATGCCAACGGTATTGTTCTAGCTCATGCCGAGTTGTCGCAAGAAGGAAAAACCTATTACACAGGTCTTCGTTATTACGACAAATATCAACAACAAAATGGAAATTGGGTATTCCAAGAAAGNCTTCTCAAGTTNCTTTTTTTTATGCCGATGGAAGAACTTGTACGAGATGGATTAANNCAATTAAACCGGAAGCGGTTTCCAGGACANGGCGAGTTACCGACAGATTTGCCNGAGATGCAAGAAACATGGATTAATTTTTTNGTTAAAGATTAATTTCTTAACGTTTTTGTTTTAGGTTTCATACATAATCATATTCCGCCTATTTTGTCCAAAGAGCTGGCTCACATGTAAAGTTAGTAAGGAGTAAGGAGCGGAAATGACCGATACAGCCGAAAATGAAGCAGAAGAACGTACGTTCTTTGATGCGAATGTCCGAACTCCTGAAATGGAAATGGCTGAAATCGGAGCTAATGTTCCATCCGCTACTGACCTAACTATCGATCAAATCAATCCACATAACCCATATCTGTTTCTTGAGGACCGTTGGCAAGAACATTTCGCACGGCTACGTGCTGAAGACCCAGTACATTTCAATGAACTTGAAACCTCGGGACGATACTGGTCTGTCACGAAATATGAAGATGTAAGAGCCGTTGATGGAGATTGGGAAACCTATTCGTCGGCTAAAGGAATAACTCTCGGATTAAAAGAAATCGCAATGTCCGAAGAAACAGAATTACAAGGTATCCAAACCTTCATAGCGATGGANCCNCCAGCACATACNGCTCAGCGAAAAACTGTTCGNAGTGTTTCTGCTCCAAGTAANTTACGAAATATTGAACCCATGATTCGTGAACGAACAGCAGAATTATTGGANTCTCTNCCGGAGGGNGAGTCATTTGACTGGGTNGACACCGTATCTATTGAACTCACAACNTTAATGCTCGCAACGCTNTTTGATTTCCCAATGGANGATAGACGTAAANTAACTCGCTGGTCGGACATCGTATTCGCCATACCTGAACCTGGTGGCGTTGTTGAATCNCAGCAACAAAAGATTGATGAACTCTTAGAATGTGTTCATTATTTTGATGGGTTATTTCAGCTCCGACGGGAAAATCCCGGTTTTGATCTCGTATCAATGCTGGCAAATGGTGAGGCAACCAAAGACATACCTATGGTTGAACAATTGGGTAATCTTTTACTTCTTATCGTTGGGGGTAACGATACGACCCGAAACACTATGACCGGTAGCGTGTATGGACTTAATAAGTTCCCCGACCAATATGACAAACTCCTTGCTAATCCGGACTTAATTTCCAATCTTGTTCCAGAGGTTATTCGTTGGCAAACACCTCTTTCTTACATGAGACGAACTGCTAATCATGACACTGAGTTAGGTGGTAAACAGATTAAGAAACATGATCAAATCCTCATGTGGTATTTATCAGCTAACCAAGATGAGGATGTCTTTGAAAACGCACATGTGTTGGATATTGAGCGACATAATGCTGACCGACAACTTTCATTTGGTTATGGAATTCACTTCTGCATGGGCAGCAGAGTGGCCGAGCTTCAGTTGAGGATTTTATGGGAAGAAATTCTCCAGCGCTTTAAGCGTATAGAGATACAAGAAGAGCCAGAGCGAGTCTTTTCAAGTTTTGTCCATGGGTATTCTAAACTTCCTGTAACTGTTACTCGAAAATAAATATCTTAACGAAGTCTCAACTGCGTATTACGAGAAACTCCGGCTAAGTTTTTTAGTTGTGAGAACTTGATAGAAACTCCCAAATGAACTCGTTCATGGGCACGTCGTCAACGTCAAAGGTGAACCAATCGTGTCCGCCACCTTCTACGATAAATAACTGTATTTGCGTTCCAGATGGTGTTTCGTAGGTTGTTCGTTCGATATTTCTATCTTGGATAGTGGATTCTTGAGTGCTTCCATTTTGGATAGCCCACCAAGAGGCGGCTTCGCGTACTGGGAGTGCGTACCCTTCAATTCCCGTCATCGGACGCTCGTAGTCTGAAGTTCCATTGATGATAATCCCAGGGGTTTCATGCGTAATGTCACATGGATATTCAACTTCTAAGGGAAATAAACCCGACATGACAACAAACCCTGCAATGTCATTGTTTAGATGACATGCGATCTGGTAAGCCATGGCTGCTCCGTTGGAATAACCAGAGACATAGATCCTAGAAGTATCAATGTTTGGATTTGAATCGAAGGATTCAATAATTGCAGCGATAAACCCAAAGTCATCTACACCAGCTACTTTATTACCTTCCTCAGAGTGTAAAGTATTCCATACCGAACCGGCCCGAACGTCTGCTTGAGGGTAAATAACTAAAATTCCTTCGCGGTCAGCTATATCAACAAAATTTGAGGTTATGTACTGTACTTCTGCCGTTCCTGCACCTCCGTGGAAATCAATAATGACTGGCACTAAACCTGAAGTTACTGAAGGCCAATATGTAAGGTATGTTCGTGTTGTCTGATTTACTGAAATTGAATTTGTTTCTAGATCTGAGGACCTTACAGTTGGATTTGGTTCGCCGGTCTTTTCATCTATATCTTCTTCAATAGTTGGGCTAAAGCCAGTTTGGTTATCTGTAGAGCAAGCACTAAATAATATGAAACAGAAAAGTAGTGAGATGAAAATCTTCTGTGTCATGTTCAAGAAACTCACGTTTTTAGAGTATCAACCGTTTCTTATTAGCGCGCTCGGAGGGACTCGAACCCCCAACCTTCTGATCCGTAGATATTCCATAGGGTCTCCAGTCGGGTAAATATATGTTGTTATTAGCTATTTTAATACACGACTGTGTCAGGGTGTGTCACCGTGTTCCACCTGCGTGGCTATCTACGTGGCTACCTGTAAGCGTTATGAACAATGAAATTTGCTAACGTCACTTTCTCTATTTGTTATTCCTCAGGCATGTGTTTAAGGGTT
>PAWI01000028.1 GCA_002713485.1 Acidimicrobiaceae bacterium | reverse complement strand
AGGCAAAGCCTATCTCTTCCTCCAACTATTCCTGCATGTAAAAGCACGGTATGAGTCAATGGGCAACCTTTGGGCATTGCAGTAGTGCCGGAGGTATAGAACATTATTGCAAGATCGTTTAGCTCGATATTATCGGCAGTTGAAAGTATTTCTTGTTCGTTTATATCATGTCCTTTATTTAAGAAATACTGTTCACTTTGGAAACCTACTCGTTCCTTTTCACCAAACAGCACTATCCGCTCGAGGTCCGGATAGTCCTCCAACTCAAGGGCTTTTTTTGAGTCAGCTAAGTCCTGTATTCCAGGAATAGCCTTGCTTAAAAGCTCGGCGTAATTTGTGAATTCGTCTGCTTTGTCGCTGGTAAGAATAATCTTGATTCCAGAATCTTTAGTTACATGCGATATTTCGCGTGATTTAAATCGCCCATTGTAAAGAACGGGCAATGCTCCAAGTAGGGACACAGCAAAAAGTGCCTCCACGTAACGGACGCTATTGGCCATTAATATTCCTACTGGGTCTCCTTTAGAAATTCCAAAGCATTTTAGAGACTTAGCTATATTGAGAGCTTCTCTGAAAATCTCATCGTATGTACTTGACTCCTTTGGAAGCACTAGGCACAGCCGGTCAGGGTCGTCTTTCGCACCTTCTATTANAAGTTGAGGAAAAGTTCTCTGTACTGAATTAGTCATCGATGACGGGAACTTTCATTTCGTTGCTTGGTATGTAACTATCTAGCCGCTCNGGATTAGGTGAACACTCAAAATTCTGAGTAGCTATCTTNCTTCCTGCAACGCGCCCTAGGGTTAATGCTGGCGTTATCCTCATTCCACCCATTCCAATCACCGGCCCCAGCCCGCCGCTACAATCACCAACAGCAAACAATTTCGGAATCGGTTCGCCATAGACATTCAGAACTTGTAAGTCGGCGTTAACTCGGAATCCTCCTGCCGGGAAATTGATGCCGGTGATCATTCTTGAGGCATAGTAAGGAGGTTCCAGAATTCCTCTTCTGCCGGCAGGAAGAATAACCCTTCCAAATTCCGGGTCCTTTTCTTCTGAAGAAACAAGAAAATCATTCCATCGAGCAATTTCTGAATCTAGTCCTTTGGGGTCAGACCCTATTATTTCTGCNAGTTCCATCAATGAGTTAGCGGTCNATGGAGTTTCTGGCATCTCNTNAATNAGTTGCATTTTTTTCATATAGGTCTGATTGTCNTAAATGTAATGTGCTGACCTACCTGGTTGATTATTTAATTCTTTGACTCTGTAGTCATAAGGNCCTGCTTCATCATGAAATCGGCTACCGAGGGCATTAACCGCTATNGAATCTTCGACAAGCGCAGAGCCGACCATGATTAGTGGCGGAATCATAGTCATGTTAATTAACTCTCCCCCAACCTCTTGCCCCATNACATGTCCATCCCCGACATCATATTGAGTTCCTAANTAAGGGGTTGATGCCATATTCTCTGGTTGATATTTTTTNCTTANTGATGAATTTGCTTGGTACCCACCCGCTGCTAANACNACTCCNAAATTCGCTCGAAAAGTTTCGTTCTCAGCTTGAACGCCTACTATCACACTCTTATCAACTAATAGCCTTCTTGCTCTGGTAGATGTACGAATATCAACATCGTTTTTTTCTAAAACATCGGAGAAAACTTTTGTGAACATACTCGTGTCCGTCACGTCAACCATTCTATTTACGGAGTGTTGGAGTGGTCTAGGTAGAAACCTGTTGAACTCAAACCCTAGATCTATCAACCAGTCATAAGTGCTTGCAGACTCTTGAGCGAAGACTTTTGCGAGTTCAGTATCAAACTCGATGCCGTAATTCTCTTTTTGGCGATTAATTTCTTCAACCATNTCTNCATAGAAAATTTCAGCGCTATCTTCGAAACCCTCTTTATCTTGCATNGCAAAGCCTTGAAAAGCGAGGTAGCCAGTTGATCGCGCCGCGTTACCACCTATTAANGTATCAGCCTCAAGAAGCAGGACAGAAGCTCCGTTTTTTGATGCCTCAAGAGCAGTCGCTGCACCGGCTGGCCCACCACCTATAACAACAATGTCAGCAGTATTTTTCAACTCTCCATTCCCCCAGGCTCCATAGCGGAAGGGAAATCGCCACCNGCCATCCAATTATCAAAAGCTGGTTTACGTCCTATGTCTACGAGTTCGATTCGCAGTCCGGTATTGCTTAATGTGTGGTAAGTGAATCCAAATGGCCCTTCACTATCAGGGTTATAGTATGTAGATTCCCAGATATAACCTTCGTTGGTAAGCCGCTTATGATCATCTTGAAGGTCTTCAGTCCAGAATCCAAGATGATGTACGCCTAAATCAGCCTGACCCCACACTGTTCCAGGTGCAACACGTATTACCTCGTAGTGAGGTGGTCCTGTTGTTGAATACACGACCTTCATGTCTGCTGTTACTATGCCGTTCGGTTGTTCACAAACAATTTCAAATTCTGTTACATTAGCCCATTCGATCCCTAAATTAGAAGAGAGTTCGTCAAGAGCCCCATCAAAGTCACTTACGACTAGACCGAAATGATAAAAACCCGATATTGGAAACATATTAAACTCCGTTTGATGTCCACCCACCATCAGCGAAAATAGTGGTACCTGTTATATAACTAGACTCTGGGGATAAAAGAAACTTTGTTACAGAAGCAATTTCTCTTGGTTCCCCGACTCGACCTAGAGGAACTCGGCCTTCTAGCCAAGAGACCTGTTCCGGATCATTGAGACGCTCTGCGGTCATTGGAGTACGTATCGCTCCGGGGGCAACCGCATTCACCCGTATCCCCAGCTCGGCACCTTCAACAGCAGCTGCTTTCGTAAGAGAAACGATTGCACCCTTACTTGCGACATAATGTGCCTGCCCAGGAACTGCTATCAACGCATTTACAGAAGCAATATTTACTACAGAGGCGCTTTCCCCAGATTCATGTTCATTAAAAAGGGTCTTGATTCCGAGCCAAGTTCCTGTGACATTAACTTTCATATGCTTTTCAAACTCAGCTAATGAAGTTTCTTTTATAGTACTTCTTGTTCTGATCCCAGCACAGTTAACTAATCCCTGAACAGGCCCAATTGCCTTGAAAAGTTCATGCCATGATTCCTCATCAGATACATTCAACTCGAGAACATTAGGTGCTGGTTGCACGTCAACGCTCACAACATCAAATGACTCTGATGTCAAATAACTGCTAATTTCTCTTCCGATACCTGAAGCTCCACCGGTTACTATCACCTTCATTAACTTCCCTCCNTGATTCTATTCTCATTTCGTATTAACTCTTTAAGCTCACCTTTAGCTACTTTCCCACCGGATGACATTGGTAATTCATCTAATATACGAAGAGTTTCGGGCCACCATTCAATAGAGATGCCTTNCAATTTAAGAAATGTCTTTAAATCCTCAAGTGTGAGCTCTTCTCCAGNGTGGAGTTGGACATAAGCTGCTGCTGTCTCTCCCAGTCTTTGATCCGGTTTCGGGACAACGGCNACTAGAGTAACTTTTGGGTGGGCTTCTATTTCCCTTTCAATGGCAACAGCTGAAATATTTTTACCACCTCTAATTATGAAATCAGAGACTCTACCAGTTACTGTCAACCACCCCTCCGGGTCAATCTGCACTAAGTCCCCCATTCGGAACCAACCATCTTCAGTTTTTAGCTCGGAATTAGCAATGTCATCCTGCCAATAACCCAGGGATAAAGCAGGGCCTTTGCATGCCGGTTGACCGGTTCCGCTATTAGCCAAACGTTCTCCAGTTGATGGGTCATAGAGACGAACCTGCATTTCTGGGATCACCATCCCTGCTGAAGAATAGCGTTTATNNGCTGAATCCTTGATTTTTGTCCCGCTAAGAGTACCGGTTTCATTNGAACCGTAGAAATTAAGAACATTACATCCAGATTTCTCTTCAAATTCTCTCGCTCTTTTAGGCGAAATTGCCTCACCTCCNGTAAAGATTACTTTTAAGGAGGAGAGNTCAATATTAACGCTNGCATCTAAAATCATTACGAATTGAGATGAAACTGCGCATAGCACAGACACTTGAAAGTCTTCTATCATCTGAGCGGCTTCTTTTGCGTTGAAGCGTTCCTGCAATAAGCAGGGAACGCCTAAAAGAGTCGGCGTTACGTGGGCTGTCCATAGCCCAAAACCGAAAGGCGCTGGCACGACGCTCATCCAAATCTCATGACTAGTCAGTTCCCCAAAATCCATCGCTTTTTTATGAAAGTAAAACCACCTATTTTGAGTTTGCATTACACATTTAGGTAACCCTGTAGTCCCAGAAGTAGAATTTAGAAACCATAGATCGGATGGGCCGATTCGTTTTCCNGCCCTAAAAACACCGCTATCAATTATCTGNTCAAGGAATTCAGTATCAACAGCGACAGACTCTATTTTCAGGTATTTTGAAATATCATCTCTGGTCCCATAACTATTCATTTCACTTGTCAAAAGCACGGAAGCACCTGTTGTTTCTGTGAGGTGTTTTANTTCTTGCAATCCTGCTTTCCAACCGACTCCAACAGCTATTGCACCNGCTAATTCACAAGCTAAATACGATACGTGCACATTCTCATTATCTGGCAACCAAACAAGAACCCTATCGCCTTCTCTAGATATATTTTGAATGATTTGGCCTATGTGCTTTGCTCTTTTGAGATATTCCTCCCAAGATAGCTTCACATCACCGACCTGGTAAGCAGTCCCCGATGGATTCTTGAGAACATTATCTTCAACAAAATCCGAAAGTCTTTTTGATTCTTCCCACCAGCCTTCAGAAACATATTGGTCAATCTCTATTTGACTCGCTCGATATTTCATGATGCTCCCATTTCTAATTTCACTTTGATATCACTGGTTGAGTTACCAACGCTCTACTTGCAGAACTGTGCGAAATTGGATTAGTCAAGNTCATGAGATCCGTCTTTAATTTTATAGAACATCTGGGTCTGGGTCAGATACACACCCCCAACAAGGATTATTCCTCCTAGTACCGAAATAAGGCTTGGGAATATTCCCATTACAAACCAAGACCAAAGCAAAGCTGAAATGGGTACTGCATAGTTGTATGACATCGTTTTGTTTGCTTCAAGGCGTTGAAGAGCCCAGTACCATAAGTAATACGCAAGTACTGTTCCTCCTATGGCGGTATANATCATCCAACCCCATTGTGAACCCGATATATTCTCTAAGCTCTCAGCAGCCGATTTATAGAATGGAATCATAACAAACGAGCCNATAATCAAGCAAACACCTATTGTGCTAAAGGGATCAAGATTTCCAAATTCTCGTTTATATAACACGTTAAACACAGCCCAAGTGAATGGCGCGACAAGGCAGAGTGCCGCCCCCCATGGATTATCGACCGAGAGAGCTCCTGAACCAGACCCAAACACTATTACAATCGCAGCTCCGGCGAAAGCAATGAAAAAACCTGCTATTTGGGTCTTTCGCAATCGCTCACGAAGAATCCATCCTGAAAGAACAGCCGCCCATGCCGGTGACGTGGTAACCAAAACCGAAGCTAAAGAAGGAGACAAATAGTTCTGCGAGTGAATAGCTGGAAGTTGCGACCCTGGGATACCAATCGCTGCTAGAAGAGCCAGTCGACCAAACTTTTTNGGGGGNATTCTCGGCCTAGCTCTTTTAACGAACAAAAAGACAACGGAAAAGGAAATTGATACGAGGACAAATCGTATCGTGATAATTTCGGTTGCCGAAACAGTAGGAAGTAAATAAGCGTAAGCCACAAACATTCCACCCCAGAGGACTACAGAGGAAACGAGTGCGAGATGGATTTTCTGGAATTCTGTCAAGATATTTGATCGTTTCTTTATGTTATCTCTGCGTACAAACTTCTATGAGTTTTACAATAAAGCAAAAGATTAATAGATTTTCATCAAGAGCTGTTAGTAGGAGGAACCAATGGAAGATATTCTCGCAGAAAGAAAAGGAGACGTAATCTGGATCACACTAAACCGTCCAGAGAGACTCAATTCATATGGAAGGCAAACTATTGATGAGATAGTTCTTGTTTTACGAGAGAACATGGATGCTCGCGTAGGTGTAATTACAGGAAACGGCCGAGCCTTTTGCGCAGGTGGTTATCTTGGGAATCTGGCCGAAGCAGATTTCTGGAACGTCCGATCAATGTTTGTAGGAAGCCTAGAACTCTTTGACGCTATACGTAACGCTCCTTTTCCAATAATTGCGGCCGTTAACGGAGGAGCGTTCGGAGGAGGAAACGAACTAGTTGTCATGTGTGATCTAGCAATCGCTGGCGAAAGCGCTCAATTAGGGCAAACAGGAGTAAAGGTAGGGAGCGCTCCTGTTCTAGGTGGAACTAATCTCCTAGCTATGACCGTAGGCGAAAAGCGAGCTAAGGAAGTCTCCTTTCTCTGTAGAAAGTATTCGGCAGAGGAAGCTTATGAACTTGGTTGGATAAACAAAGTGGTTCCTGATGAGATGCTGCATCAAGAGGTCGAAACGTGGTGTGACGAGATAATCCAAATGAGCCCTCGTTACCTTGAGGTAGCCAAAGCCAGCTCAAACGTGATGTACCACCAAATGCGAGACAATATGGTCAACAGCCTAGGAGCTCTCATACAAGCAATAGGTTCTCCAGATATGTTAGAGGGAGCAAACTCCTTCATGGAGAAGCGAAAGCCACAATTCCCTCCTCGTAGTGGGTTGGGTAACCAAGATGACAACTAGGTTCTATAAACAGTACTCACCTACTTTTCAATCAAGGCCTGACTGGAACTCCCCTACTGTATTGCGACACCATGCGACAGAGCGACCAGACTCTACGTACCTTGTCGTTCCATGGGCGGATGAGTCATATTCCTATGCCGAAACACTTGATATTGCTGAACGCGTAGCTTCTGGCATGCTTACGTCAGGAGCTATAGCTGGAGATCGAGTCCTGATAATGATTCCGAATTGTTCTGCATATATCTTCTCCTGGCTTGGAAGTTCTTTAGCGGGACTAGCAGAAGTGCCAATCAATACTGCTTATAAAGGCGCTTTCTTATCGCATCAAGTCTCAACGACTTCACCAAAAGTGGCTGTAATATCCCCGGAATTCATTCCTAGGGTCTTAAATGTTTCGGAGTCATTTGAATCTGTAGAACTTTTTATTTTGGTCGGTGATAAGAGTGAAACCTCTAAAGGTAAAGAAGAATTAGCAAGTTTAGGGAAACCAATTATTGACTGGGTCCAGCTACTGAATTCAAAAAAAGTTGACCTACCGGAGGTGAAGTATTCTGACCTAGGGTCCATTTTCTTTACTTCGGGCACGACTGGTCTCTCAAAGGGGGTCATGATGCCCCATGCCCATATGTACTTATTTGCTGACGAAACAGTTTCCTTGACTCGATTGACATCTTTAGATACTTATATGTCATGCGGGCCGCTTTTCCATGGGAATTCCCAATTTTTAGCCGCATACCCTGCTCTAATAGCTGGGGCGAAATATGTCCTGCAGGAAAGATTCAGCGCCTCAGAGTGGATAAATCAAATTAGAGACTCCAAGGCAACCGTTACGAACTTCATTGGCGTCATGATGGATTTTGTATGGCAACAGGAACCAAAAGCAACAGATTCAGATAACGAACTTCGATGTGTTTTTGCAGCACCTACAGCAAGTTCAATTCTTGAGGAATATAAAATACGCTTTGGAATAGAGGCCTTCGTTGAGGTCTTCGGATTAACCGAAACATGCATGCCCATACTTACACCATATGGAGAGGAACGCCCACCAGGAGCCGCTGGGCTCTTAAACGAAGACTGGTTTGATATTCGACTTGTAGATCCAGAAACAGATGAAGAAGTTCCGATCGGATCGGTTGGCGAACTGCTTGTAAGACCAAAATTTCCATGGACAGCATGTCAGGGTTATTTCAACATGCCCGATAAGACTAGCGAGGCATTTCGCAATCTTTGGTTTCACACGGGTGACGGACTTAAGAGAGATACGGACGGCTGGTATTACTTTGTCGACAGATTGAAGGATGCNCTTCGTAGACGTGGAGAAAACATTAGTTCTTTTGAAATTGAACAAGCTTTAGTAACTCATGACTTAATAGAAGAAGTAGCTGCTATCGGTGTTCCAGCAGATCAAGAAGCAGGNGAAGATGAGGTAATGGTTTTCGTTGTCCCTTCCTCGCAAGNAAGCATTTCCNCAGAAATGATCTGGGACTACTCAGAAATGCAACTACCCGACTTTGCCATACCAAGGTATATCCAGATTATTGANGCCTTACCCAAAACGCCGTCAGAAAAAGTCAGGAAAGTTGANCTCCGAGATATCGGTGTTACACCGGAAACAAATGACCGAGGGCCCCAAAAGCGAAAGAGCCGAAATGAAAAGTGAACAAGATAAACAGACTGTAGTCCATAGCGATGAGTATTCAGGTCGCAAAGTTGTAGCAATGGACTCCGCTTACGATGTTGACGCACGAAATACAGGCGCTGATGTATGCGTCAACGCATCATATTGNGGTGTACTTCCAGCACGATTNATCGCAGACAAAGCACCCAGGGCAGCAATTGGAATGGATTGCGGTATCGGACCAGAAGGTTCAGCCATAGCTGGTTTGTGGTTTCTTGAGGCCTTAAAAATACCTGCAGCAGTAGCTGATGTGATGAGTGCGCACCTCGGAAATGGAGTCCACCTTTACGAAAATGGAATTATTAGTTTCAGCAATCAACTCGCTAAAGATTGTGGAGTTGAAAAAGGAATGTCAGTCAAAGANGCAGCTCATCTACTACTAACTATTGATACGAAATCTGAAACACCATCGGAAACTACGAATAGAACCATAATGCAAACTTCACCAGATGGTCGCTATGTGGTGGCTANTGATTCGATCGCTTTTGGCACTGACGAAGATACTGACTGCAATGTACTTGTTACGGCTGGACANACAGGACGTTCTGCGGTTCCATACTTATTGCAATGCAAGCCATGGGGGTTTATATGTAGCGACGGCGGCCGCGGAATGGATGACTCCGGTATCGCAGGTTTATGGATTGTAGAGGATTCAGGACTTGCTGGAGCAACGGTAGACGCAAAACTTGCGCGNATGGGAAGTGGATTATCTCANTATCATGATGGGATAATTTCTGCTGCCAATGCCATAGCAACCAAAAGAGGCGTTCAAGTTGGAATGTCTGCAGCAGAAGCAGCAGGCTTACTTCTAACAAAAGAGTAACTGTATGNAANCATACAACTTATTCAAAAAAATATCACNNTGTAGTTGACCANTTCAATTACTGACACTTTAATTGAAGCAANTATNAATAACGAGCNNGGCGAATGCCAGCTCGCAAAAAGAGGGGAAATATGAAAAGTAAACTATGGAAGTTCCTTGCAATTTTTGCTGTCNTGGGACTAGTTGCTGTTGGCTGTGGTGGAGATGATGATGATTCTTCAAGCAGTGAAGCAGCATGTGAACTAGCTCGAGGNGTTACAGCTGACAAGATCTTATTTGGATCTTCACAACCTATGACCGGAAACCTAGCTGCCCTAGGAGAGCAAGCTGTTCTCGCTATGGAAGTAACNCGAGATAGNATTAACGAAGGTGGCGGNATTAANGGAAGAATGATTGAGTTCATTNTTCAGGATGATGCATACAACCCAGAGAAAACCGTTTCTAACGCNCAATATTTCATTGAGCAAGAAAATGTTTTCGCNATTTGGGCAAGCATTGGCTCAGCAACCCTTAAGGCTGCNCTACCACTGCATGACGAGTCAAACACACCATCGCTATTCCCATGGGCGCANGATTTAAGNTTCTATGATGTGAATAANCACCCACTATTCTTCTCAGTNAACCCACCGGCTTATGCCCAAACTAAAGGATTCGGAAACTACCTAGTAGAGAACTTCGGAACCGATGGGNTTAAGGTCGGACTNATGACNATTAACTCTGTTGANGGTGAGCAAACAGTTCAAGGGTACAAGGACAGCACTGGTGGCGACCTCCTTGTNGATGAACAAACCTGGGAACGAGATTCAACCACATANGGNCCNCAAATCCTTTCATTCATTGACTCNGGAGTTACAGATGTTTACGTTGGAACTGGCGANACACAATTNGCTCANTTCCTCCTTGAAGCAGACCAACTTGGTTTAGATGCTCGNTTCTGGGGCTCAACNGGAACAATTTCTGCAAACACNATTGANCTNGCAGGTGANCTNTCNGAAGGCGCATACGGNGTTAACGTTATTTCTTCAGCNACAGGCGANAAGCCCGGTCTCAATGCATATCGTGAAGCGATGTTTGCTGCAGGCGCAGAAGAAGCGCAAATCAGTACCGCTAGCTTGCTTGCATACACCGGAGGTTTGGTCCTCGAAGAAATGCTCACACGAGCCGGTGAATGCCTAACTGTAGAAAGTTTCGTTGCTGCTGGTGAAAGCATTAAGGACTTTGATACAGGTGGAATCATGCGTCCGCTTAACTTCTCAGCTGAGAATCATCTTGGAAACAACGATGTGATCATTCTGCAAGTTCAAAACGGAGCATGGGAAGAACTAGTAATCGGCCAAGAATAGCCATTACTAACAAGTAATCAATGACGGTTTAGGGCCCCTGTCGGGGCCCTAAATTGTCAAAATTCCAACGTCGGGAGAACAATGGTCGACTACATCCAAATCGCTTGGCAGGGTCTTGTATCTGGTTTTGCATACGCACTAATTGGGCTAGCTCTTGTTATGGTTTACAAAACGGCACGTATCCTTAATTTCGCAGCTGGAACAATGGCAGGTATCTCAGGATTTCTTGCGCATTGGTGGGCAGCAGAGCAGGATATGCCATTCGGCGTTGCGATACTCTTTGCGATGATAATGACAGGTGCGGGGACTTACGTGGTAGAGAGATTAACCGTAAGACCCTTGGTTAAATTAGGTGATTTTCTTCCAATCGTTATTATGACATTAGGAGTCGAAGAGTTTCTGGCCAATGTTTCACTTCTCTGGTGGGGCGGAACCGCAAGGCGATACCGAGTTCCTGGAGATATTGATCGCATAAATTGGCTAATTGGAGATTTTCGACTGAATGCTTGGCATCTGGTAGTTGCTATTAGCACATTTGTTACTCTTTCTATCGTTGGCTACATAATCAATCAAACTGAATTAGGTCTTGGAATGAAGGCTTTCGCCGAAGATCAAGATGCGGCGAAACTTATGGGCATCAAAGAATCGACAGTATCAATTTGGACTTGGGTGCTTTCAGCCTTGGTTGGTGGGGTTACAGGTATAGTCTTTGCACCTGTGCTCTTCCTCCAGCAAGATTACATGAACATTATCTTCATCAAAGGATTCGTCGCTGCTATCCTCGGCGGGTTCCTGAGTCTCTCTGGAGGGGTAGCTGGTGGTCTCCTACTCGGGGAGCTTGAAGCATTTACGATCAAATGGGCCCCACGTGAATTTGCAGCGGCTCTTCCAGTTGTAATCGTTTTCATCGTTCTTCTAATACGGCCACACGGACTCTTTACTAGAGAGAAAGGACATGAACGCGTATGAGTGATAGCAGCGATGTCCAAGAAAACAAAGAAGCTCTTAAGAGGGCAGGAATACCGTTACCCACATTTTTGAAAAAAAATCATTACTTTGGATTCCTAGGAATATTGCTCGTTTATCTACTAGCTGGCACATATTCTGAATACTCCCAGACGATCATGAACACAATAATCTTCGCAATTATTGGAGCAAGCCTTATCGTTGTTTTTGGTATGGCTGGGCAACTGACACTTGGACATACAATTTTCGTAGCAGCTGGCGTTTTCCTATCTGCAAACATCACTACTGTCTGGAGCAGAGGACTTGAAACTGAGCTACCCATTGCCTTCGGAGTAGCATTCCTTCTGGGCCTCATAGTTGGCTTTCCAAGTTTGCGAGTTAATGAACTTTATCTAGCTCTTGCGACATTTGCTGTCGCCTTTGTTGGGGTTCAGGTTCTCTTTGAGTGGAAGCAATTCTCAGGTGGTGGGTCTGGAAAACCAGTTGGCAAACTTGAACTTTTTGGGTACGAGTTCTCAAGAGGCCCTACGCTAGTGCGGATAGCACTAATACTTATGCTTCTTACATTCTGGGTCGTTGGGAACTATCAGGACGGGAGAACTGGTAGGGCATGGAACGCGTTGAGAACAAGTGAAACCGCTGCNCGGGCTGCGGGATTACCCGTTGCCTGGCTTAAAATTTTATGCTTTGGCATAGGCGGAGGCTTAGCAGCGATTGGTGGNGTTCTATACGCTCACACTCTTCGTTACGCTATTCCCGAGAACTATGGAGTAAGTCTTTCAATTATCGTTGTACTTGCTTTAATAATTGGCGGGAANCATAGACTCATGGGTGCCGTTCTAGGTGCTGCCTTTGTGAAGTGGCTTCCAGAGTTATCACGTGATGTTCAGGAATATGAGGGCCTTATCTACGGTGGAACTCTAATCATACTTACGCTGATAGCACCTGATGGACTTGTCGGAATGTTCGAATGGCTCGGAGAACGTATTAAAAATGCCAGAACAAGTGAGGATAACAAAGACGAATTAGTTAAACCTATCAATATTTCTTCCTCGCCTCTAACGTCTTCATATCTTGCACCACTTTCATCTTCTGAANATAAAGGGAACCTTATTGTCCGTGACGCAGCAGTTGCCTTCGGTGGCGTAAAAGCCGTTGATGGAGTTTCTTTTGAAATACCTGCCGGAGGAGTAACCGGCCTTATAGGTTCCAACGGAGCGGGGAAAACAACCTTGTTCAATGCTATTACCGGACACGTAAAAGGAGCTACTGGAGAATTTATACTAGATGGAACCGAAATATCGCAAAAACCCATACACATCCGAGCTCTCACTGGCGTGGGAAGGACTTTCCAGAACTTGAATCTTCATGATGATTTAAACGTGTTGGAGCATGCATTGTTAGGTCTAGACCGGAACATACGATACGGAAGAATCGCTGAATCATTTAGGATGCCTTGGGTTCTTCGCGAAGAAAGAAAAGCCCACTTTGTTGCTGCAGAGCTTTTAGACCATATGGACTTATTGGATTATTGGAATGAAAAAGTTGAAGATCTCCCTTATGGGTTACAAAAGCGAGTTGACGTTGTTAGAGCTCTGGCATCAAACCCATCTATTCTTCTCCTTGACGAACCAGCAGCTGGTTTGCCTACGGCAGAGGCGCTTGAGATGATGAAAAAGGTGCAGGAATACGCTACACACATTTCAGCAGGTGTTCTCATAATCGAGCATAACGTTGAGCTTGTAGCTGACGTCAGTGAGAGAATCATTGTACTTGATGCAGGAAAAACTATCGCTGACGGAACGCCGGAAGAAGTAACAAGAAATGAACAAGTAATAGCGGCTTATCTAGGAACATAATATGAGTGGATTAAAAATAACTGATTTAAAGGTTGGCTATGGTAGGAACGAAGTAATCCATGGCCTTGATCTTGAAGTTCAATCTGGTGAGAAAGTAGCTTTACTTGGTGCGAACGGTGCGGGAAAATCTACAGTCTTAAAAACTATCTCAGGTTTATTGACACCTACTGAAGGAAACATAACATTTGATGGAGAAACAATTGGAGGTTCGAACCCCGCAGCTCTTGTAGATATGGGAGTCATCCAGGTGCCAGAGGGACGCCGCGTATTCCCCGGACTCAATGTTGAGGATAACCTGAAGGTTGCAAACTATGGAAAATCTCCTGATCTTCTTGAGGAAGGCCTTGAGACGGTTTACAAAAAGTTCCCAATACTCCAAGAGCGCAGGAAACAAGCTGCTGGACTTCTCAGCGGAGGGCAACAACAAATGCTTTCCCTTAGCAGAGCAATAATTGCAAAACCGAAATTACTTCTGATTGATGAGATGTCTCTAGGTTTAGCCCCGTTGCTTGTTAAAGATTTTTATGAGCAACTCGGAGATTTATTCTCAGAGGATGTCACTCTCTTGCTTGTTGAGCAGAACGCTGGCTTGGCCTTGAAATATTGTTCGCGCTTTTATGTATTAAGAAACGGAGAACTTGTTCTTCAAAGCAACTCTGAGGATTATGTGGATAACCCGACTGCACTGCAGTCCGCATATTTGGGTGTTGATGCCTAGCCTAAAGTAGTCATCTCGAAAGAGGAATTATGGCAAGAATTGATATCCCTGACGGAGAGGATCTTGAACGAATTCGTCTTTGGANAATGACTGAAGGTCTTACCGAAGCAATTGATAGTTTTAGANNTGCTTCTCATGAAAAAACTCTGCTTTCGCGTAGAGTCAGAGAGGTTGCAAGAATGCGAATCGCTGTAATAAACCAGTGCCCTATATGACTTGATACAAGAAGTTCGTCGGGAACGGACCAGAAACTTTCGGAAGGCGAATATTCGCAAATTATCTCTAGTGAAATACCAGCTACCCTCAGTAGCGAAGAAGTCCTAGCATTGCAGTATGCGGAATACTTTTGTCTTGATCACGAATCTCTTGATGATGATTTCTTTACAGACCTCAAGCGACATTTCTCTGATGCACAAATTGTAGATTTATCCGGCTACGTCGCATTCTGCTTGGGTATAGGCAGAGTTTACAAGGTTTTAGATGTCGCTAATGAATGTCCAGTCATTCATTAGCTCTAATTGATGAATACATATTACAGTTGATTACGTAGGTTACGCTTAAGAATTTTCCCTGTTGGCGCTTTCGGTAGTTCAGACACGAATTCAACAAACTTAGGTTTTTGATAACTTGCAAGATTTTTACTTGCGGTTGCGACTATATCCTCAGAAGTCAGAGAGAATCCTGGCTTTGATACGACAAATGCTTTAACTGACTCGCCCCACTCATCATCAGGGACACCAATTACAGCGACTTCCAGAACACCTTCATTTTTTGCTATGGCCTCTTCGACTTGAATCGAGTAGATATTCTCACCTCCGGAAATAATCATGTCCTTTGCTCGGTCTACGATGTAGCAATAGCCTTCAGAGTCCCATGTAGCTATATCTCCGGTCCACATCCATCCATCTTGAATGGTTTTACTTGTAAGGTCTGGTCTGCCGAAATAGCCAAGCATATTGGCTTTTGATTTGATAATAATTTCTCCGGGGGTTTCATTGTCTTGGGGAACAACCTTTCCAGAGGTATCTACGATGCGGACTGTTGTTACGAACCCCTCTCTCCCACATGATCGTAGCCTCTCAGGTCGGAAATCCTCACGTATTGCTTGGTAGTGGTCTTCTTGATTTAGGAAAGTCATTGTTGTCCCTTCAGTTTGACCATAACCCTGGATGAGACTGCAGGGGAAAGAGTCCAGAGCTTCTCGTATCACTCTCGAAGGCATCGGGCCTCCTCCGTACTGAATATTTCGTAGCGATTTCAAATCATATTTTTGAAAATTTGGAACAGCCATCATCCAATTAAGCATCGTGGTAACACCGAGGAAAGCCGAGACCTTTTGTTCTTCAATCAGTTCCATAGCCAGAGAAGCTTCGAAATTCATCAAAACTAGCGGGCATCCATGAGCATGATAATTCATTGCCAACACAACAGGTATATGAAACATTTGACCCGTCAGCATATACACGTCAGAGGGAACTACACGCTCTGCAACTGTTTGATTCTGCATCCCATACCAAACACTTTCATGTGAATGCAGCGCCCCTTTTGATTCTCCTGTTGTTCCGCCTGTATACAAGATGAAGAAAGGGTCGACGCCTCCGACATAAGTTGATAGTTGAAGCTGCTCGGTTCTTTGAGGCTCAATAAAAGACTCAAAAGATCCGTTACCGGTATCTCCATATTCATACCAGAGCGAGACTGAGTCAGATCGTGATTGGACCTGTGAAACCAGATTAGAAAGTGCGCTATCAGTGATCATAACTTTTGGTTTGCCATTCTCAATTATTTTTATGATTTCAGAAGCAGACAATCTCCAATTCATTGGTTGAGCTACCAAGCCTGTTCTTCCACAGGCATAGAAAAGTGCTAAGTGCTCAATAGAATTTTTACTTAGAATTCCGACTCGATCGCCTTTGTTTAAACCGATTGAGATGAAAGCATTCCCGATTTTGACAACTAATTCTTCGAGTTCAGCAAAAGTTACTTGATTGCCATTTTCGGCATCAGTTATTGCTGTCTTAGTTGGAGTTAATCTTGCCCACTTTTGAGGTATTAAACCGATATTCACTATGTCTATAACCCGTGCTGACCAGCTTCACGAAGAAATGGCATAGGGTCTGAATGAGGAGGATCATTAGGAGATGACCCTGTTGTGAGACCTCCGTCGACTACCAGACAATGACCGTTAGTGTTCCCTGATTCATCGGAAGCTAGATATAAAGCAGCATTTGCTATATCCGCTGGCATACCTGGACGATTTAGAATAGGAGATTTTGCTTTAACTATTTCGCTCACTTCATCAAGGGCGTTATGATCATCTACGTACGCTGCTGCAACTAATGGGGTTACAGTTGAGCCGGGGGCGATGCAGTTCACTCTTACTCCTGACCTACATAGCTCTGCTGCTACATTCTTAGTCAGACCCACTACACCGTGTTTAGCAGCAGCATAGACATGAGGACCTAGTCCTCCAGTCACACCAGCTGTACTTGCTATGTTTATAATTGATCCCGATTTCTGTTTCTCCATATACGTTGATGCGTGTTTGATTCCCAAGAATGTCCCATAAAGCAGAATATCTAAAGTGGCTTTAAACTCGGATGCCTCTACGGAAGAGATTGGACCTCTTGAGCCTACGATACCTGCATTGTTCATGACGATATCCAAGCGACCAAATGTGGAGACCGCGACTGACATTAGTTCTTTGACATGATCCTCGTCGGTTACATCACAATATTGGAATAATGCGCTATCACCTAATGTCGCTGAAAGTTCTTCACCGAGCTCTTGTTGTATATCTCCGATAATGATACGAGCTCCTTCTTCAGCAAATCTTTCTACAGTCGCTTTTCCAATTCCGGAAGCTGCTCCAGTGATTACTGCTACCTTTCCATTGAGCCTCATTTATCCCCCTTAGATATAGTTCTGTGGTTCTATCTTTCCTACCCTTTGCCATGCAAATACAGCGCCAAAAAGTAGAACAGCAGTTCCCAACCAAGAATACGCAAAGGTTCCAGTCCAGTCCACAACGAATCCGAATAAGGCAGGAGAAGCTAATGCCCCCAAATAGTAACCGGTCATTGTTATACCTGTGGCTCTACTTACTGAAAAGGGAGCTTTGTCAACTACACAAGCGTGCATTGTACCGATTGCAGCTAATTGTGTTGAAACACCTACGATCGCACCTATTACTACGACGGGCGTTCCGACTGCCGAACCGAGGCTCACAAAGACTACTGCAACAGTAGCTAAAAAAAGCAAGGCCATAAGCAAACTAATCCTATTTTTGGGACCTAACTTATCAGCAAATAATCCATTGCATATCATTGCTATCACCCCGCAGAAACACGCCAAGGATGTAATCGCCCCTGCAGAACCAGAGGATGCATTCAGGGAATCCTCAAGGTATGAAACAATCCAGGANTAAAGAGGTTGTGATCCAGCTATTAATAAAAAGGAAGCAATTCCGAACCAGAAAAAACTTGAAGGCAATTCTCTAGTTTCAAGTTTCCCATGCCTGCCGATCGCTTGATTTGGGATTATCCGAAGAGCAGCAATTCCTATAGCAATTGCAACTACTCCATTGACGACGAGGATATGTTCCCATCTCCATTGCTTTGCAGACCATGGACCAAACGCTGAAGCTAAAGCAGCCATTAATGGAACCCCTGATGTCTTAATCGACATCGCTAATGTTCTCTTTGTCTCACCAATTTCTTTTCCGATTGCGACATTAGTCCCTGTGTTTGATAAACCATACGCAGCCCCTGCTAGAACGCTCGATATGACCCAAACAGAGTATGTCCCAATCGCCGCAATTGAAAACGAACAAATTGCGACTATCACCATGTCAATCACAATCGAAATCCGTGGCCCTAAATACTCAGTTACTTTCCCCGCAAGAATTGAACCTACTCCTGTAGCTCCAAAATATATCCCTACTATGAGACCTATTTTNCCCTTTGAGACAACTAATTCTTGACTCAGGACCGTAGCTAAAAAACCAGGGAAGAAACCTANAGAAGCTCCAATACCTACTGCTCCAGCTGAGACTGCTACNAATCCTCTCTGTTTAGCCTTCATAAAACCTAATTGGAGATATTGACCATTTGGCAGTTCGAAATATCATCAACTTAGTTCGGAAGCTATTTGCTCTCGAAGCCGGATCTTCTGGATTTTAGTTGCGGACATAGGCCAATCTTCCACAAACCGCACGTATCGAGGAATTTTAAAACTTGAAAGCTGCCCTTTACAATAATNAATAATTTCCTCTTCAGTAGNAGACATACCATCCTTTAATTGNATATAAGCTGCGGGCACTTCTACATACTTGCTATCGGGAGCNGCAACAACTTGTGCTAATTGCACCGCTGGATGATGTGACAGNAATCCTTCAATTTCAACAGCTGCAACATTTTCTCCACCAACCTTGAGCATGTCCTTTATCCGCCCATGATAGGTGACTCTCCCCTCTTCATCTAAGGAACACAAATCCCCTGTCCGAAACCAACCATCCTCAGTGAAAGCCTCTTGATTCTTATCAGGAGCATTNTGATACCCTTCAAAGACGCAGTACCCCTTTATCAGGATTTCTCCCTGCTGATTNGCATCAAGTATGTCATCAGTTTCTGGATCTCGAATTTGAGCTTGAATACCTCTAAACAGTCGCCCAGAAGTTTGTGTTCTCTTTTCTAGAGAATCTTCAACATGCCCAAACGAGACTACCCCTCCACATTCAGTCAAACCGTAGGCACTTATTTGCAATGTTTTTGGCATGCGTTCTTGCATTGAGACCAGTAAGTCTGCTGGCCCTACATTGTTGACTATTCTCATGTTAAGGATTTCTGGATCATAATCTTCGTGATTTAGAAGAGCTTCCATGATTGTAGGAAAACTTGCAAAATTAAGAGTTGCGCTCTCAGATTTCATATAGGAAAGGGCNAGTTTTGGTTCAAANTATTCCATTGTTANTAAGGCTGCACCAGCATCAATACAAGCAATAAGTGGGAGCACGAAACTCATGTGGAACATAGGTAACGGATCCCACATCCTGTCTTTTTCTGAAATATAGAACCGTGTTCTACCGGCTTCCATTGCTGGGCGAACCAATGCTTCGTGCGTGATAGGACACCCCTTTGGATTTGCAGTTGTCCCCGATGTGTACATCATCATTGCAATATCACGAATTTGTAAACGAGAACGGCTTATTTCAATTTCCTCTGTATNCGTTTGATCAAAAAGGGATTGAAAAGTCTTCGTNTCTAACATCCCAGTTGGCTTTCGTTCACCAAATAAGATTATTGAATTAAGGNTTTTCGCCTCTTTAAGTTCAAGTTCCATGGGATTCTGTTGTCTCTCTAAATCAGGAAANGCCTCTTGAAGTAGCGATACAAAGTCAACATGCTCAACTATCCGGTCAGTGGTTGCAAGAACCTTTAATTCTGCATCATCAATCACATACGCAAGCTCTTTTGCTTTATAGCGAGCATTGATAGGAACTGGTACAGCACCTATTAGTTGACTTCCTATAAGTAGGTCAACGAATTCAAGACAGTTAGACATCAATATTCCAACAGAATCTCCAGAACCTATACCCATTGATTTTAGTGAACAAGCAGCTTTNGAGGCTCTTTCATAGAGTTCTTTATAGGTAGTTCTTGACTCAGGNAATACTACAATATCTGAATCTGGGAATTTATTGACTGCTCGAGCTAATAAATCTGGAAGTGTATAAACATCGGAAACTACTAGCAATGCTCCTCCTTTGAAGTGAACTTGATATGATGCGAAAATACTTTATGGAGATTCGCAATGCTAACACCTAAAGAGGTGGCCGAAAAACATATTATCGCAGTGAAGGGCGGAGACCCATTTCTTATGGCAGACGACTATGCTTTGGATGCACTATTAGTCCGAGGAAATGATCTCTACCATGGAAAGGCAGAGATATTGAGCTATTTCAAAGGGGTACCCCAAAGAATGGGGTCAGCTTCTATTGAATTCCTAGATATTAGCGTTAATGGACCCAAGGTTACTTTTCTATGGCAAATAGACAGAGGAGCTAACATTATTTCTGGCAAAGACGTAATGATAATTGAATCTGGCTTGATACAACGACAAGAAGTCTTTCTGTTGACAGATGATTTCTAGTTAGGATCTTCCTTCCATAATCCCATCTGCCCCTGGCAACCAAGAAGCGACTCCAGCTACTGGAATTGCACAAATCACTGCTTCGACTATTTCTGCTTCGGTTGCTCCAGCATTACGCGCGCCGTTTGCATGAACGTTTACAAACCTGGAAGAGAACTCTGCTGCGTTAACTGTGCAAAGAAGCAATTCAACATTCTTGGCATCAAGCAAGTTCTCAGCGAGGCTGAATTCTCTCATGAGAACATATCCTTCTAATGCTCTTGGCGCATCATCNGCCATAAGTTTCACATAAGGAGGGATGAATCCAAAATACCCTTCAAAGTATTTCAGGCAGCTTTCGCGGTCAATTGNGTACTCGGGTATTTCGTTTATACCGACATTAATTTCATCATTGAATACTTCATTAACAACTGCAGTAAATTTTGTATAGACTTCTTCTCCTCTACTGATAAAAACAGTTAGAGCCGCACCTCTCGAATCGTTTAGAGACAAACCTAAATCCTTTGACCTACCAAGTTCACTAAGCAGTAATTGATCATGGCCCTTAACAGCAGCAGCTGATGCCATGTATAGTGCTTTTGCCCATGCAGGCAATGCTCCGTCACGATCTGTTACNTCGCGCAAACGCGCATACCCTTCAGCAAACTTTTCAGATTTTGCCGCTATTTCCCCTGAAATTAATACTTTGCTTCCAAGTGTTCTGTGATCTGCGTTATCTCCCATAATTATCTCCTTTAAAGTTTTGAGACCTCACCTCCATCGATTACGAAACATGCCCCTGTAACAAAACTAGATAATCCAGAGAGCAAGTAAGCAACCAAAGGTGCTATTTCTTCAGGTGCACCCATTCGTCTCTGAGGTATTTTCCGTAAGCGGGCCTTTAATAAGTCGTCATTCTCTAGAACTGCTGATTGCGCTGAAGTCTCAAANGCNCCAGGAGCTACCGCATTTANTCGAACNCCATACCTTGCCCACTCTGCGGCAAGAGATTCCGTTAGCCTCAGGAGAGCGCCTTTCGATGANGAATAGGATGCGAGAGATGCCTTACCCTTCAATCCAGAGGTAGAGGCAACATTTACAATTGCCCCCGGCTGACTGTTNTCAANAAAATACCTAGCAGCAGATTTTGAGATTATCGCTGGAGCGACAACATTTACTTGCAAAGTGCTTTCCATGATTTCAATGCNGCTTTCTAAAGAGTTCTCAGCTGGTGCCACACCAGCATTATTAACGACTCCATCAAGTCTTTTGAACTTGTCTATCGCAATATTTACTAGCTTTTCAACTTCTTCCTTCTTTGTCATATCGCAAACAACAGGNTGGATCTTTTCAAAGTTGGATTGTTGAAGTTTATTGAGATCATCCTGCGACCGGGCAACTGCCACAACTGATGCACCCTCTCCTACCAGATACTTGGAAATTGCTTTACCTAAGCCACGACTTGCCCCTGTGACAATGACAACTTTATCTTGAAGATTAAGCTCCATCTGTAAACTCATTTACCAGCCCGTTTGCGATACCTAGCCTGAGTACTTCTGACGCNCCTTCGTAAACTCGCATTGGCCTAGCTTGCCGATAGTACTTTTCAATTTTTGACCCTCTTATCAATCCCCATCTGCCCATCGTTTGAACACAACGGTCAACAACTCTGCAGGCAGCTTCCGTAGCAGTGAGTTTTGCTAATGANGACCTATCAAGACTCTTCGCAGGGTCATCTGCAGCAAGAGAGGCAGTCTGGTAAGTCAAATACCGAGAAGATTCAAGGTCTGACCACGAGTCGGCCAAAAGTGATGCAACAGGGCCATGTTTCACTAAAGAGCGACCGAATTGCTCTCTTTGAGAACAGTGTTTAACAGCTTCCTCTAATGCCCCTTCCATAATGCCTAGCGCAGCACCAGCAACAGATATTCGAAATACTGACAGAGTTGCTAGGACATTGCGGAAAGCAGTTCCGGGAGCGCCTAACCTAGCACTCTCAGGCAAAACAACATCATTGAACTTCAGCTCCCCAAGCACATGCGGAGCTATTATTTCAGGCGAAGGCGAGGTCTCAAGCCCATCAGAATCTGCAGGCACTAAGAAGAGCGAGTACCCATCCTCTTCTTTTGCAAGCGTTGTATAGAAGGACGCCGAACCAGCATTTGAAATGAAAGACTTCTCTCCCCGGAGAATTATCTCTGCCCCCTTCCCTTCCGCTATCGTCTGTATACCCTTCAGGTCCGAACCAGCTTTAGGCTCCGTTAAAGCAAGAGCAGCAAGTGCTTCAGCCTTCGAGACAAGAGGAAGCCATCTCTCTTTTTGNGACTCTGAGCCAGCGACTGAGATTGCATAACTTCCTATGCCTTGTAGTGCAAACAATGAATCAAGGTGTGAAGAAGTCTTCATAAGAGTTTCTCTCGCTAGGCAAACTGCTAGTGGGTCGACTGACTCGAACCTACCTCCATACTCTGAAGGCACCATCAAAGATGAAAGNCCACTGCTTCTAAGGGCATCCAAAACCGGTTGGTATAACTCGCTTGACTCATCGGCTTCCATCGCAAAAGTTTCTACAGATCTAGCTAGTTCCTTACTATCAGCAATAACACTCTTATATTTCGAACTAATTTCGATAATACCTGCCATCAACACCACCAATATAAGCTACTATCCCATCCTAGACTGCTTCTGCTAGATGACAAGAATAGATCTGCAGTATAAAATAGATCAAACCGCAAAAGGAGTACAAATGGCCCTTACAGAAGTATTTATGACTGCTGACGAACTTTCTGAAATGACTCCAGAGGAGTTCGTGAATCAAATTCGGCATGAATGCATGAAACCAGGAAGAGGAATGTATGATCACCCTCTTGTTCAAGGTCTAGAAGCGGGAACGGTAACGGTCCCACAGCTACAGCTTTTCACGGAGCAGTTTTACCTTCACATTTCTAAAATGCTTCCGTGGATAGGCGCTATATATGTACGATGCCCTCATGAGGAAGTCAGAACCGCATTGGTGAAAAACCTTGCTGAAGAATGCACTGGCTTCGAAAGCAATACTGCTGCGCATCCAGANCTTTTACTTGAGTTCGCCAGAGCCCTAGATTGTGATATTGAAGGAGTACGTAATGGGATTCAGCTACCGGCAGGACGTCGAGTAACTGAGTATTTTGAATTTATGGGACTGTGTCGAGACTGGTTCGTTCCTCTCTCAGCTATTGGAATTGGCCTTGAATCCTTTGTTCCCGATACTTTCACTCGAATGGTCAATGCNTTTAAAGAGAACTATGGAATGTCCGATGAGCAAGTCATCTTTTGGTCAATGCATATTCTCGCTGATCAAGATCACGGGGATGAAGGAATTGAAATGGTCTCCAACTATGCGATTACTGGCGAGCAGAGGAAAGCCGTATTTGACTGCACAATTGAGACCAGTCGCCTTTTCTATGATCTATGGAACCTCTATAGCTTGCGCTAACTGACACATACTATGGAAATGGAAAATACNACGAAAGATAGTCGGAGCATCAAAGAAATAAATGACACTCTTAAGAAAAGAGGTCATGTAGTCACTTCTTGGGATGAGTTACCACAAGTCACCATGGACGAGACTGGAATTGAAACTAGTTCTTATCGAGTTGGCCTCTCAGATAATGATGACGCCCCGACAGTCTTCAAATTATATTTCCCNCCAAATTGCAGAGTTGAAGCCCACACTCACTCATGTGACTATTCTGAAATCATTATCGAAGGAAGCCAAAAAGTTAGTGGAAAATGGCTTTATAAGGGGGACATACGTGTNGGATTGGCAAACAAAGGTTATGGNCCTTTGATAGCTGGTCCGGAAGGAGCNTCTATTCTGGTAATCTTTGCTGATGGAAATTGGCCAGCGATAGGTATCGGTGCAGGCGATGGAAGCACCATTAACGCTTCAAAGCTCTTGGCACAATTTAGTGCGGCTGAAAACTCCTAAGTAACTGAACGAGCTAATACGTTATAGCCCGAGTTGGGCACAAAGTAGCTGCTTCTATTATCTGTTCTTCGTACTCTAAGCCAGGATTTGGCTTAATAACATCTGCAAAAGAATTTTCACCAATAACAAAAAGTTTTGGGGCGACCCTCTCGCAGTATGCAGTTCCTTGGCATATTTCGGGATCAACTTTAAGATTAAATTCAGTACTATTTGACATTAGCCTTCATAANTTTTTCAAAATTATCGGAAATCTGCCATAGGCATCATGGTGGCTGAGTTCTGTATACGTAGGGGGGTCAGACGGGTCAATTTCTATCCCTGCCTTAAATAACGCATGCGCAATATTTACTAGGGTTCCATCAGTTCCCTCATCATTATCTGTTCGTGCCGATAAGCCAGTTACTAATGTCCTCCCTATACAGGTATGCTCACCTCCGCCAAAAGCAAATCCCCAAGGCTTCACATCAGGTGTCTCTCTATACGGGTTGAATTCTCTAGCATCTGCACCGAACACACTTTCATCCCTGTTTGCGGGAGTGAAGAGGCATGCTACGCGCTCACCTTCTAGAATTTTGACTCCACTCGTTAGGGTGACGTCCCGTAAAGCAATTCGCAATAAGGCGGGCGAGGGAAGGTGNAGACGTATTGCTTCATGACCTGCTTGTTTCAGGAAATCGCGGTCNAATCTTTTTGGATAATCTTCTGGATGTTTTTCAAACCATTCGTGAAGGTGAATCATCAGATGAGGTATNGCATGAGTAGTAGTTTGACTTGAAGCCACAAGATATAGAGTTGCTTCACGAAGTGGCAACTCAGAATCCCATTCGTCATTCCAGTGAAGATACATAAGTGTTAGTAGGTCTCGAGGTAAATCATCTTCTACCAAATCGCCGCTTCGGAATTTGTGAATTAACTCTAAACGACGTTCAACAGAAGGCCCATAGAACTCTTCGACAAAACCTTCTCTAATCTTTAAGATTCGTGAAATAACCTCTGAATGGTTTTCTGTTGACCACTCAACAGTAGCGCCAGTTCCTAACTGTTCGATATAGGTTCGAAATGCGTCAGTTCTCTCCTGTGAGTCAACTCCATCAATACCAGTGGTGACTGCAGATATTCTTGCAAGCATAGTTCTTACCAAAGCGCAGAGGTCTGTTCGGACCTCTCCTGATTGATTCCTTGTTTCCTTGCATTCTTCAAGAGCTCGGCCTATCAGAGGTAGAAGCTCTTTGTGCTCATAGTATTCCAAGGCCTCTTTTCGAAATAACGGAGCTTGCAACCTTCGTCGTTCGAAGTGAGTATCATGGTCAATGGTTAGAAGCGAATCACCAAAGAAAGGCTGGCTTTCTTGATGAGAGCCTTGTCGAAAGTCCTTTGATCGCAGTATCTCATCAACTGAAACAAAGTCAACAAAATGTTTGATGCCATCTATATGCGGAGGTGGCACTAAGTCCCTAATAGTTTCCAACTTTCCCCCTTACGTTTGAAACAATTCTAAGAGAATAGCTCGTATGACTAGATCGTGCGACTCCTTTGCTAAGCTTTCCCCAAAATTGCTGAATTAAAATATTGGGCACCCGATCCCGCTCCAGTGACAAGAACACTGCGCGGGTTATCTATTTGCACTCCGGTAGCCTGACCTCGGATTTGCCGGACCGCTTCAACTATTTTTAGATTCGGACCTCCCCACCCTGTATGTGAAAAGGACAAAAGCCCTCCATCAGTATTCAAGGGATATTTCCCATCGAAGCCGACTCCATTTTCATATAGAAAATCCGCCCCCTCTCCCTCATCACAAAGACCTAAAGCTTCAAACTGCCTTATTATCTCCCAGGTGTTTATATCATAGAGTTCAAAGAGATCTATATCCTCAGGCCTCATATCAGCGTAAGCAAAGGTCCTGCCGAAGGCATCTTCTCCTAAATTTTTGACTTCGTCATAACGGACAGGGTCAACATATTGCTGTCGATACCATTCTGAACTTCCTCCGAGGATCCTGACAGGGGCATTCGGGCAATCCTGGGCTCGTTCAAGTGAGGTCAATATGATTGCTGATGCTCCCTCCGTGGCNAGGCACAAATCAAGTAAATGAAATGGTTCACAAATCATCGGGGATGCGGTTATGTCATCAGGGCTGTACGGCCCCTTACCGAACATGACGGCTTGAGGATTTCGTGAACCTGCATTTCGAATCTCACAGGCGATATGTGAAATTTTCCTNCGGTCAGGTCGATNTCGTTGAAAGTAGACCTGAGCAACCATTGCGAAATGCGCTGCCGTGAATAATCCCCAAGGTTTTACAAACTCATTATTTGGTTGCGTGTAATCAGCTAATTCAAAATTTTTCAGAACGCCAGCTTGCCCCCCAAAGATTACCGCTACGTTGCACAAACCATATGANATCGCTGCTGCAGCATCCAGAAGCCCCGGTACACCTTGGGGGTATGTATCNCCAACCCATCTAAATTGTTGGTTAAAGATTCCAGTCCAATCAACAACTCCTGGNTCAAATGCTGTCCCTCCTGGNCCTGGCCATCTTGCAGCAATTCCATCAACTTCCGACATTGACATTCCAGCATCTTGCAGCGCTAATTGGACTGCTTCGACACAAATTCGTACCGAGTCCGTATCAAGGGATTTCGCCTGCTTGGTTAGTCCTACACCGGCTATTGCAACATTCATATTCTTCAAACTTGTCGACCTTTCCCCCAAAAGTGCTTACGGATTTCGTTCTTCGCAATTTTTCCAACTGCATTCTTTGGAAGTTCATCCCAAAACTCTATTTGTTGAGGTANCTTAATTGAGGTCAGTTCTGAATTAGCACACAACTCCTGTAGTTCTTTTTTTTCTATTGATACTCCTTCTTTCAGAGCTACTACGGCGACTATTCCCTCGCCCCATTCAGGGTCAGGGACCCCTACTACTGAAGCTTCCAAGACGCCATTATGGCGATATAGTACGTTCTCGATCTCCGTTGGTGCTATGTTCAATCCACCTCGAATTATTAAATTCTTTTTCCTATCAACAATGTAGATATAACCGTTCTTATCAACTTCAGCGATATCACCAGAATGCATCCAACCATTTACGAGCACTTCATTCGTTCTCTCTGGGTCACGGAAGTACCCTTTCATCACGTGAGGTCCAGCAAAAACAACCTCGCCTCTTGTTCCAAGTTCGACAGCGTTACCCTCTTCATCAACAACTCTTACGTGCACACCAAATGAGGGTTTTCCNCAGGACTCCAATAATTTAGAATTCATTTGTAGTCCGTTTGTGTGATCCTGTTTACTTAAGATCGTTCCTATCGAAGCTATTTCAGCCATACCATAAAGCTGATTGAATACCGGTCCGAATCTGTCAACCAATTCCTCTAGACGGTTTGGTGATATAGGAGAAGAGCCGTATCCGAGAGTAGTTAGGGAAGACAAGTGATTATCGTTTTCTTTTGGCAACTTCTCCAGTAAACGCATCAGCTGAGTTGGAACAAGAAAACTGTGAGTGGCTTCATAATTCTTCACGTGATCTGCGAATGCTATTGGATCGAACCTTCTGCTATCTGCGAACCCCAAAGCTGCGCCCACGGTTACACAGGGAACGATAGTTATATTCACACTTGAATTATGAGGTATTTGGACTAGGTAACGACTTTGGGGTGTTATTCCGTATTCAAGACAAGCAATTGTTGCATGTTGCAAAACACGCTGATGATCAAATAATACGCCTTTTGGACGGCCGGTAGTTCCGCTTGTATAGACGATGCAAAAATCATCATCTGACTTGATATCGAAAAACGATTTCGGCAAAAGTGTTGACGATTTCCGGATCACCATTTCCCATTCGGGTTCGTCAATATTAAAAACTTCAATTTTCAGACTATTAGCTATCTCTTCAACCAACGGTAAATATTCTGAATCAGTTACGATCACACTCGGTTCACAATTATCAAAGATCTGGAGCATCTCACTGTGGCTTAAACGGAAGTTTAAACCCACGTAAACTAATGATGATTTGGATATGCCTGTCATCAATTCAAGAATTTCGGGTCTATTGGGTAGCAGAACTGCTACTCGCTGCCCCCTTTCCCNGTTTAATGATTTTAGAAAATTGGCAATTTGGTTGCTCCTCNTGTCTAACTCTTTATAAGTTTGTGAACGTTCTCCAAATACCGCTAAGGANTCTGGTGCACTAACAGCATTTCTATAGACAGCAAGACCTAGATGCATAATCAGNATTCNCTAAGTTGGAAGAATGGGAGTACTCTCCCTTGAAATTCTCTAAACACGACTTTCACGGATTGATCTATCTGGACTGACAATGGATCGCAATCGATTAACCTTGAATACATTCTCCAGCCTTCTTCCATCTCGACATCAATGATGATATACGGATTAGGGAAATCTGTCTCTGGGGGTCTGTGCACAATAGTGAAGCTGTAAATTGTTCCATTTCCTGAGCTTTCTTGAAATTCCCAATTCTCACTTTGACATACAGGGCATAAGACTTGAGGGGAGAAGAAACTAGTTTCACATTTTGCACAAAAGGGCCGAACTAACTTTCCCTCATTAACATTATTCCAAAATTTCGTTGTTAGTGGTTCAAGATTACCTGGCGTCACGCTTTCACCTCTGCCAAAAGTTTAAGGGCCGCTTCGCGTACTGNCATTCCGACAGTTACCCCCCTCTCTTTGGCAGCAGCATTACAAGCACTTATCTTCCCTTCTGAATATGCTTTGAAAGCATCCCCTACTGGGGCTGACCAAGCATCACAACATGCACCAGCAAGACCGTACTTTTCGGTAATTTCCAAACCTGCAATTCCAGCTTCATTTTTACTCATCCCACCATCAGAACAAATGAACCCATGCGGGGAAACTTCCAAAAGAAANTTCGCTCCAGATCTTCCGGTGTGACCGGCAGTTACTAAAACATTCTTCGTATCTTCAGGTAACGCGAAAACAATTGAGTCAGTTACGATAATTTCTCTTCCNGTATCTGAAGTGGCAACTGATTCTCTTCTAATTTTGGTACCAGCGGTCACATCCCCCGGATCATTTTCAAGCAATATCAANGATGCCTCTTCAACTGACATGCCTTCAGAAACACCTGCACGTTCTGCAAGGATGTTGACTCTAGAAATTATTCCAGTTTTGAATAAATCAATTCCATTGCCTAGTTCAGCTGTCATACCATCAGCCGCTGCTGCAGGAATCCCTAAAGCTTCAAGATACCATAGCCCAGCTATTCCTGCCCCATCTTTACCGATACAACCATCATGACCAATGACAGCTCTAGGTTGATGCGGAGCGATTAGACGAGCTGGCAAGACTCCTAGGTAGGACGATGGAACTACAACATCTCTTCCTGCATTACGAGCGTCAACATATCGTGCAGAATCCATTGCAACAACTCGCCCCTGAGGATGTTCGAGCACGATATCATGAGGGTGATCCGATTCATCATTTAGCAGTGGAGCTTCTTCAGTCATCAGGTTTGTTCCTCATAATNTTCGTTANGTATCNATACAGCAGTTTGAAATTGTCCTTATTTCTCAAACACTACGGGATACTTTCCGAAGTATGGCCTTGTAGTCGAGTCGTCCATTTCAGGAGGGTTGTCTGGATCAGGTTTACAACCATTTAAAAACAATGTTTGGACAGCCACCGGGACGAGCCCAAAGAGGTGATCCTCTTCGGTAGAGTTAGTATCAAACACAAGCCCCGCTGCTAAGTCCTGCCCTATACAAGCATGCATTCCTTGCCCGAAACTAAGACCCCAAGGGGTAACTCCATTTTGTAGCTCGCGGTTTGGGTTAAATTCACTAGCGTCATCGCCATACAGATCTTGTGANCGGTTAACAGTTTCAAGATCTATGATGACTTTATCTCCTTCAGATATTTNTATACCAGACTTTAACTCGAGATGTTCAAGTGCCCATCTAGCCGCTGTCGGAGATGACGGCTGAAGCCTGATTGTCTCATGAGTCGCCCTTTGAAGGAATACTTTATCGTTATAGGCCCTGTCCCTATCCTCAGGGTGGTCTTCAAGCCATTTAAAAATATTGTGCACAACTCTTGTTAANGCTGTGGCTGAGGTGTGGGCTCCAGCCAGCAGATAAAATGCTATTTCTCTACGAAGAGACTCACGTGTCATCGGTACCTTATCTTGATTTCTTAAAAGTACTTGAAGGACATCCCTAGGTAACTCGTCTTCATGGATTTCTCCACGCTCAAANCTTTCTANGAGTTCAGTTCTGAGTGCGATACCTGGCTCTAGGAATTCTCTATCAAAGGCTTTAAGCTTCTCTTCTATCTCAGCGCGTTTAGCTTCAACATCCCCNGTGTAGAAACCCAATGTTGCTCCTTCAATGAACGTTGTAAGATAATCATACAGTCTGCTTGTTTCTTCATAAGTTCCCAGCGGGCGGTCTACACCAGCAGTCTTAGCAGCTAAGTTCATCATGAGTTGATGCCCAAAGTCAACAAGTTCTGCTCGCCCGTCTTCAAGATATGGATGTACAGTTTCTTGGATAATAGACGGGAACATTTCTCTTTCATATTCATAGAATGTGTCTCGTCGAAATAGCCTATTCTCAAGCCTACGTCTTTGCCTATGTTCGTCACCATGTAGATTGACGACGACGTCTTCCATTACGACTTCACCTGCGTCATAAAGCGCTTGTCTTAACTGTTTGTGCCGGTATACCTCCCGAGCATCGTCTGGAGTAGTTATTACTATCTCAGCCATTTCTCCCCTTTTCCTCTTAACAGCTTGATTAATGCTTTAAAGTTTGTCAATTCAAAATAGGACTGGATAGCTACTAAAATGTTTTCGCTCTGAGTTTGGGTCAAGTTGTGGTAAATTATCCGGATCGCGACGACCACCAGCTGAGAGTAAAGCATGTGCCATAATAGCCACAGTTCCGAAAAGTGCTTCTGAAGATGGCCTGTCGGGATCTATTTCTAAACCTCCATCTAATTCAGCCCCTACACAAGCATGGGTACCAGCTCCGAAACTCATTCCCCATCTGGGGATCCCATCTGGGATCTCTCTGTAGGGGTCATATTCCTCTGATTTGGCGCCGAAAATATCTTGGTCTCGATTGGCTTGAATAAGGTCAAGCGTTACCTCAGTTCCTTCTTTGAGTAAGGTGCCATCTGACAAACTGATATCCTGTAGAGGTGTCCGAAGGGCAACGGGGCTTGCTGGGTTCAACCTAAGCGATTCATGCATGCATCGCTGAACAAGGGAAAGGTCTTGCCTAGCGAGCTCAAGATCCTCCGGATGCTCATCTCCCCAAATTAGGATGTCATCGACGGTATGCGTAAATGCATTTGCAGTTGAATGAGCACCGGCTTGGAGATAAAAACAGATTTCACGAAAGATGATCTCATCCGATAGGGATAACTGATCACGATTTCTAAGTAGAGTTGAAAGTACATCTTTCGGCATGTCTTCCTCATCACGAGCACCGGATTCGATCTCATCGATTATCAGTTGACGAGCATTCCGACTGGGAAGATAGAAATCTCTAGCGAATTGGCCCATCGCTTCCTTCACTTCTTCCCGAACCTCATCTTTGTCACGCGTAGAGTGCAGCAAGGTAGCCCCTTCGCTAAATTTTTTTACTATTCCATACAGTATTTCGGTTTGTTTAGCTTCTGCTGGGTCTTGATCAATTCCAGCGATAGTTGCAGTCAGATTCATAGCGCATCTGTACCCGATTATGGAGAGGTCCCCTCTTCCGTTTTCAATAAAGGGGCTTAGTGTTATATCAATTGTCCTACCTAAAATTTCATGTTCCCAATAGCTAAATATTTCCCGTCTGAACAATCGATTTTCCAACCGACGGCGTTCTCTATGAGCCTTGCCATGTAGATCCAAGAGAGTGTCGGCCATGACTACAGCACCTTCTGCGTACCCAGCCTGGCGTAATTCTTTTGACCGGAAGGCTTCTCGAACTTGGAGCCAACTTGCAAGCCGTATTTTGTTAGTTGTTTCCTTTTCCATTTCCGATTCCTTTGATTTCAGGATAGGTTCCTGAGCATGGTTAAACCAGTTGAAATAGTCGAGAGTTTTCTAAATACATTACCAAGCATGGAAATGGATAAGATAATGTCGTTTTTTGATGATCGATCCTCTTGGCAGAATGTTCCTCATCCTCAAGCGACTGGTAGTGAAGAAATTGCTGAAATGTTTAGGCCAATTATTACCAAAAGTTCGTCTGTACGTTGGGACCTGATAAACGCCGTGTATGAAAAGGAGAAAGCTTGGCTAGAGAGAATAGACAGATTTTGGATTGATGATGTTGAGTATTCCGTCCAATGCAATGGAGTATTTGAACTGGACACAGTGAATGGAATCATTCTGAGCGTTCGCGATTACGTTGATTTAGGCGAATGGCGGGATAGGTTAGCCCAAGCCGAGTTGGGCTNAAGGCAACAGNTACTCGTACGCTTTCTCCCATGTGAGGATTTCTCCNGCCCAATTGCCAACCTTCCAACCTGGAATAGGTTCATGCTCAGGCCATAAGCCGTCCAACTCAAGCCTCTTTCCGTTGATAATAACTTCATTGATTCTGTTCTTATCATTTAAAGCTGTGATTTCAGCNACAGGNTCNGCGTCCACGATAATGACATCAGCAAGTTTGCCTTCCTCTATAGTCCCGAGGTCATCTTCCATCTGCATCGCCCATGCACCGTTCTTGGTAGCAGTAGTNATAGCTTCAACGGGAGTCAAATTGAGGTAGTTCACAAAGATTTCGAGTTCTCTTCCATGCCAGTGACCATAAGGAGTGAGCGCAAAGCCACTTTCAGAGCCAGAGAGTATTCTGACNCCATTATCGTATGCCTTTCGAATCATTTTTGCTGTTTGTTCAATTTCTCCACGAAAGATGTCTTCCATTCCTGGACTAGCTTGGACCTTTGCTCCGAAATCGGCCAGGTTAGCAAGAAATGTGAACGTAGGACAGATAGACGACCCACTCGCTATCACGGCTTCAAGACCTTCATCATTCATGAATGATGCATGAAGAATTAGATCGACACCTTCTTCAGCACATATTTGCACACTCTCTGCGCCTCTACAATGGGCCATCACTGGGACAGATAGTTCATGGGCTGTTTGGCAGGCAGCTCGTATTTCTTCTCTATTCCAAACAAGTAATTCCCCAGAGCGACCTGGGATTGATCCGGTTGCGTGCAATTTTATCCAATCGGCTCCATATTTAATGTGTCTACGCACCCATTGCACTATTTCATCTTTAGAGTTAACGATTTGGGCATAACCAACGGTCCCCTCATCTGGAATCAATCGCCCAGCGGTGCCTCCTACTGCTGTTAGCAACGCCTGCACTCCGGTCTTGATTCTGGGACCCAGCACTACATTTGCATTAACTGCATCACGAAGAGCAGGCCCAATCCCATGCGACGTGTCAGGGTCAACGAAAGAAGTTACTCCTGATCGGAGAATCTTTTTTAAGTTCTGTGCTGCTACAAGAGCGACCAAAGTTGGATTCCGGTGAAAAAATAATTCGTCATTAGATTGCACATCGTCGAATGAACAGTGAAGATGTGAGTCGATCAAACCTGGCATAACTGTTTTCTTGGAAGCATCAATTTCCACAATTTTTTCACCGGAACGGTCCTTCGCCATAACGGCTGCCTGTTTTCCCACCGATAGTATCCGGGTGCCCTCTATGAGAATTCCCTCATTTGGCTTTGGGTCAGACCCTGTCCCGTCGATAAGAGTTCCACCTGAAATCAGCATAATATCGTTCATAGGACTATGTTATTGGATAAGTTGAGTAAATAGAAGGGTTATGATGATACGGCATTGTGTATTGTTGAAGTTCCATTCGGATACTTCGGAAGAAATTATGGAAGCTGCAGCAGATGGAATTAGAGCTCTGCCTGGTTATATCCCAGAAATTGCGATGTACTCAGTGGGATTTGATGCAAAGCTTCGTGATGACAACTATGACCTAGCTGTAGTAGGAGATTTCGCCAGTCCTGAAGATTATTTAGTTTACGCATCACACCCTAAGCATCTTGAAGTCATTTCGGAACTTTTAGCACCTTACCTTTCAGGAAGAAGCGCTGTTCAATATGAATGGAATTCGGAATGACATTCAGAATAGAAGTTGAAAGTGACGATTGTATGAGTTCTGGGAAATGTGTTGCTGATTACCCTTCTGTTTTTATGTTTGATGAGGAGGAATTGGCAACCTTAGTTCCAAATGCGTCCCTTACTGATCAAGAGGCAATCAAAGTTGCTAGGAATTGCCCAAGCAGAGCGATCATAGTTTTCGACGAGAACAATACCCAAATAGATACCTAGGAGTGTCAAATATGAAGTCTCTGATAGTTACAGGTGGTGCTAGCGGATTAGGTCGCGCTATTGCTCGGAGTGCTAGCGAGAAAGGGTACCGAGTAGGTGCTCTAGACGTGGACGGTGATGCTCTTGAGAAAACAGCTTCAGAATTAGATAATGTTGTGCCACTGGAAGCCTCCGTCACATGTATTGAGGAGATTTACGATGCCGTGTCAGAGTTCGGTGAAACACCCGATGTTTGGGTCAATAACGCAGGAATAGTGAGATTTGCCCCCTTACTTGAACTATCAATAGATGATTGGAAGGCTGTTGTCGACGTGAATCTAACTGGTACGTTTATTTGCTCAAAAGTTGCTGCGGAAGCAATGTCAGAACGCGGCTCTGGCTCCATAATAAATATCACTTCTATTAATGGAATTTCCGCAGGAACTAATTCGGGGGCTTACGGAGCTACAAAGTCAGGGATTTCACTTCTTACTCAACAAATGTCTCTTGAGTGGGGAAAGCTTGGTTTACGGATTAACGCCATCGCCCCTGGGTTAATTGACGGTGGGATGTCAGAGCCCATATATGCGGACTCGCACTTCAGGAAATTACGAACTGAGAAAGTCCCTCTTGGGCGGCTGGGGACAGAGGACAATATTGCAGATGCTGTGCTATTCCTTGCCTCTGAGGAAGCACATTACATCACGGGGCATGAACTTGTCGTAGACGGTGGCATTATCAATTCGATAATTGCTAATCTCCCAAGACCATCAAGCGTTGATTCAGTTGGCCTTGATGAAAACTGATTTTGAAATAGCTTTAAAAATCGCCCCCCATCACATTGATTGGGAAACCATCCTTTGGGCAGCTACTTACGCTGATTCTTCGTCAATTTATTCGGACTTTTGGAACTTCGATCACTTCTACCCTATCTACGGTGATACCTCCGGCCCCTGCCTTGAATCATGGGTTACTCTCTCTGCTATAGCTCAAGCTACTTCAAGAATCAGAATAGGTTGCATGGTTAATGGAATTCACTACCGACATCCTGCAGTTCTCGCTAATATGGCTTCTGCACTTGACATAGTTAGTGAGGGACGATTTGAGTTAGGTCTTGGCGCTGGATGGAATGAAGAGGAATCTGGGGCATATGGGATACCACTTGGAACTTTGACAGAGAGGTTTAACCGTTTTGACGAGGCACTTGAGGTTATCATTTCGTTATTGCATGAAGAAAGGACTTCTTTTCACGGAAATTTTTACCAGCTGAATGAAGCTCTTAATAATCCTAAAGGGCCTCAGAATATACTTCCCATTTGTATCGGGGGAACTGGTGAAAGGAGAACACTTCGAAGCGTGGCAAAGTTTGCTAGTCATTGGAATCTGCCTATGTTTGACATTGAAGTTTTAAACCATAAGTTAGGTGTCCTCAGACGACATTGCGAAGTAGAGAATACAGACATCAACGACATTAAAGTTTCGACTCATGTATTCGTGGAGAAAGGTGCCTCTATCAAAGCTGTTTCCGAGCAGATAGAAGTTCAACGGGAGGCTGGGATTGACCAATCAATTATTTATTTTCAACCCCCAGTACTGCCTCACAATATTGAAGCTGTTACTGACTCAATTTCAGAAGTTTTGTGANAGAACAATGTAAATTAAGGCGCTAGAGCTTCGAATGTTTCCCATTCTGGTATTTTGAAGTTTCCCTCATGAGGTATCGCTTGGATGCAGACATGCGTTGCTCCAGCTTTTTCGTGTTCTCTTATACGTTTTTCAATTTGGTCGATAGAGCCCCAAGCTACTAGTGAATCTATGAAATGGTCACTTGCTGAATCAATATCATTCTCCGTGAAACCGAGTCGCATCCAACTATTCCGATAATTTGGTAGAGATGCATAAATCCTCAGTGCACTTTTGGCTGCAGTGTGAGCTATTTCTTTGTCTGTGCTTAGAACAACCTTTTGTTCAACACACAACAATTTATCTTGCCCTAGGATTTCTCTTGCTTCGGAGGTGTGGACGGGAGTTGTCCAGTACGGGTGAGCACCGTCTGCGAATTCTGAAGATAGACGAAGCATTTGTGGCCCTAGTGCAGCAACGACACATTTCGGTTCTTGATTTGGCGGGATAGAAGTGTACGGAGAAGTCTTAAGTGCCTTTAGGTATGACCGCATAGTCGCTATTGGTTTCTCATATGGGATCTGGCGCAAGCCTTCAACGAGTGGAGCATGAGAAATGCCTAAACCTAAAATAAACCGATCCGTTGATTGTTCTGCGAGTGTGGCTGCTGCTTGACGAGTTACACCAGGAAGACGATGATAGATGTTTGCTATTCCTGTTGCGAAGTTTAAGTGTTTNGTTTCAGATGCTAGATATGCGATATGGGCAAAAGGGTCACGCCCTGTTGTCTCTGGCACCCACAGCATTGAATATCCGAGTTCTTCTATTCTTAGAGCGAATTCTTTTGTTTCCGTTGCAGACATTGCATCAGTTGGATGCCAAACGCCTCGCTTTTTGATAACCGATTTCTTCATTTTTTTATAGGTGCAAAGATGTAAGAGAAAGATCCATAGTGATTTTTATTGAAGCTCTATTCCAAGCTGTTCCCAAATTTCTTCTTTCTTTGCTTCGAAAGTTTCATCATCAATTTCACCATTAGCTTTCGCTGCACTTAATTCAGCAAATTGGCGGTAGAGCTCTTCTTCAGGGGTCCCTGACTCAGCATCGTCATCTTCTGAGCTTCTTCTTTCAGCTCTTTCAGCGCGCTTGGCCTCTTGTTTTTCCCTTTTTGTCTGTTCTCGCTGGCGTTTCCCCCAGCTTTCTCTTCCCTTACTAGCCATTAGAAACCTAGAGCGCTTTTACATTTAAAGCTTCGTCACCTTTGCGTCCTTCGCCAATATCAAACTCTACTTGCTGTCCTTCTTCTAGATTTTTAAATCCGTCGCCGTCGATGTTGGAATAGTGAACAAAGACGTCATCGCCGCCTTCTCTCTCAATAAACCCATATCCCTTTTGTGTGTTGAAGAACTTAACTGTTCCTGTTGCCATACTTATATCCTTATCGTTAGGCGTCATTGCATTAGCTCCACGTTAGGCGATCAAACAGTAAATTCCTTTGATGAAGATGTTTTTCTTAAGAGCTTTCAATTACTTTCTATTCAAAATACTTATTGCGTCTTGGATTAGCTCAGGGTGACTGATCACCAAACCTCGGATTACGGGCATTTCTTTGTTGAACATGAAATCGCTGCCGTCTAATTGACATGCGCTAAGACCAGCGGCTCGTGCGACTGCAACGGGTCCGCAAACATCCCACTCATATAATCCAGAATTATGAATATAAATATCTGCCTCGCCACCAAGCACCAAAGACGCCTTTATTCCTGCTGAGCCACAACTTGCAAGTCTCGCACCCATAGCCTCTGCTACATAAGCAGCTTGATAAGAATTCCATCTATTTGATATGACTAATTTTGATTCCGAAACTTTACGCATCGGCGGGAATGTCATAGCAGTTGAATAGTTTCTACCTAATGATGGACATGAAACCGCACCAGCTATTATTTTCCCATTCTCTACTAGGGCAATATGAACAGCCCATTCCTCGCTTCCACTATANGGATAGTCTTGAGAGCCGTCGAGCGGATCAACTATCCAAACGCGACTCGCTTTAACTCTAGAACGGTCATCTACCCCTTCTTCAGANAGAACAAAGTCATTCGGNCGATGGAATTGGAGTTCTTCTATGATTAAATTGTGTGCTTCANGGTCNCCTCTNTCGCGCAACACCCAGGAGTTCNTTCCTGAGTTAAGTGCTTCATCGCGTAATTTGAGAAGTTTTGAACCAGCCTTTTGTGCGATGTAGGACGCTAATTCATGGTCATTCATTTTAGCTAGCGTATGAATTCAGCTATACGTTCTTTTGGGCGCCCGATTATTGCATTATTTCCTTTAACGATCACAGGTCTTTGCAATAGTTGTTTGTGCTTAAGCAAAATTTCTATAACATTCTGCGGATTGTCAATATAGTCTTCAGGGTTTAATTCAAGTTTCTTGAATTTAGAGTCTTTTCTAACAAGGTCTTCAACAGGGTCTTCGAGCCCTTTGACTATTTTATTTAGCGTTTCTTTATCAGGAGGCTCCTTTATATATAGAACCACTTCATATTCAACTCCTTGTTCCTCAGCGACCGCTAAGGCATTACGTGATGAACCTCAATGAGGATTGTGATATATAGTAATCATCCTTCGACTCCAGAATATTTTCGGTTGTAGTGCATACTATCCTGCCCAGTAGTTTAAATTAGGTTTTGCTTCGGTATTACATCCATTGAGTTATTATTTCCCAATAAGTTGATACTTGTGCTCGTAATTGTTCTAAAGAACCATCGTTTACAATCACTAGGTCAGCTATTTCTCTGCGCTTTTCATCCGTTACTTGTGATTGAATCCTCGCAAGTGCATCTTCTTCAGTATGGCCACGTAGTTTAAGTCGGGATAAACGATGCTCGATTGGGGCTTCGACTACTATCACTTTGCTGTAAAGGGGTTTACCGTCTATTTGCGCTAAGGGCTTTTCCACTAATACAGCCATATCTAAAATAACCACTTTCGTAGACTGATCCTGCAATAATTTAAGCAGTCTTTTATTGATCCCAGGATGTGTGATGGATTCAAGTTTCGCTAATTGGCTCTTNGAATTGAAAACTATTGCACCCAATTGAGATCTATTTATCGACTCATCTGGGTCTACTATCTCCTGCCCAAATACTTCAATAATTTTTTCGTACTCAGGGGAATTACGTTCCAAAACTAGATGACCGATCGCATCAACATTGATCACGGATGCTCCGAGTTCTTGAAAAGCTCTGGCAGCTGTGGATTTTCCTGCGCCTATGCCCCCTGTAAGNCCTATACAGAGANGNCGCATTTAGTAAATCCAATATGCAATTCGCGNAGCGCACGAAGACAGTAATTTTGGTGATGTTTAAAGTCATTTAGATCCTCTAAAAACCACATTTCGTCAACTTTCTCCAGCAAAACTTTAAAGCTCAGGAGTATCTCTCTGCGAGCAAGAGGTGCACCCATGCAGTAATGTGTCCCGAATCCAAAGGCTAAATGCTGGCGTGCATTTGCTCTTTCTAGATTTAATTCCTGAGGTATTTCAAATATTTCGTCGTCAAGGTTAGCAGAAGCATAGCGAACATTGATTACTGATCCTTTAGGGATTCTCACACCATGGAATTCGACATCGCATGCCGTCTCACGAAATAATCCCTGAACAGGACCTTCAAGTCTCAGGATTTCCTCAACAAGAACTGGCAAATACATTTCTGGATTACTCTTCAATAGTTCCCATTGATCTGGCTGCTTGATAAGCAACATTACACCTGCAGAAATAGCGTTCGTGCTTGTTTCTGAACCGCCAACGAAAGTATCTGCCATCATCTCAGCGTGAAGCTCTTCATCTGTTAGCGTCCTCCCCCACTCGGGAATCTCAGTATTAACTAGGTCGCTCAATAAAGTGTCATCAGGGGTCTTCCGAAGTCTTTCAAATATTGGCTGGAAGTAGTGCTGTGCCTCTATTTCCATTTCGGTTGACCAGATTGCTTCATCTTCCGTTTGCATCATTCCTAACCGTTGAACCCATGCATCGGTCCAAGCTTTAATCTGCCATATATCTTTTTCAGGAACTCCTACCTGATGCCCTATCACTATGAGAGGCAACGGAATTGCGAACTCCCGGACCCAATCACATCTCCCTTGATCAATAAATGAGTCAATAAGTCGATTGGCTAAACTTTCAACAAAGGGGTCCATCTTCTTAATCTTTTGGGGNCGAAAAGCATGTGCGAAGAGTTTTCGCATCTCTTTATGCTCTGGATCATCCCGTCCTGCAAGGGTAGGGGCAGGAACCCACCCCTTCTCTTTGTAGATTTCACGCAGTTTACGAGATCTATTATCAATCTTAGATTTATCCCGTTTATTTCTAAACTTTTCAGTATTTCTTAAAACCTCTTGTACGTCTTCGTAACGAGTGATTATGAACATGCCAGATTTTGGGTCTTGCCATACCGGTGCATTATCACGAAGTATCTTGTATGCCTGATAAGGGCATTCTGAAATATCGGGATCAAAAAAATCAACATCTTTGGGATCAAAGCTACTCATGCTGATTATCCCTAAGAGCTGCATCAACTTGTGGAGAGTTTTTTGCTGTCTGGTATTCGTTGGCTGCAGTAAGTACAGCCAACTCAGCGGCGAGGTTAACCCAATCATCATCAACTTTGATCCCTGAACTATCTGCAGCAATATTCAGGCTCTGAAAAATTGAGATTGTTATAGCGGCATCTATCATTGCACTTTTACCGATCTTTTCTATAAGAGCTTTTCTAGTACTTGAAAGGTCTGCATCAAGACGATTAGCAGACTCTGTAAAGTCTATCAAGAGCGCTGCATCGGGTACTCCCGACTCTGTACCTGAGCCTGTAATCGCATTAGTGATATCTAATTTCGAATTTATTGCTGTGCTGCTCGAACTGAGAAACATGGTATGAGCACTTGTTCAATAGAAGCATTCGTTGATGGCCGAAGTCCGTGCAGCTACAAGTTCTATTTGTTGACGNGATAAGTTTCGGTGAGTCCAAATCATTTGGTTGAAATCAGTACCTGAGTACATGGAACGAACGAGCAGCATCCGTCTTGCATTATCAGCTTGCGCAAGACTCANTGAAACAGCAATATGTGGAAGACCATTCGCAGGAAAAGTAGGAAGAAACGCTATTCCGGTAGTCAAACCTTTAGGCCTTTCCCCAGAGGGGTTTCCAGATTCAGGTATTGGCAACTCCGCCCTGTTATAACCGAGAATATCGTGAAGACGATCAATAGGAACTAGCTGAGAAACAATCGCAGTAAGCTCGGCGTATCTATCTTCACCTATCTCGCCTACGATCTGTTCATAAGTATTTCTATCAATTGAGGATGATTCATGAGTGATTTTACGAACAACTGCCCTTACGAATGGTGTGATACCTTTCGTCCCCTTATTTGAATAGCTTGAGAAATCAGTTATCCTTTCGCCCAAAGAAGGGGGCCTCGAATCCCTTATCTCTTTTGCGATTTCAATNCGTTCAGCGCCTGACCACCAAGCGCCNGGCTTACCCAGCCCNTTCCAAACAATTTGAAAAGACTCGATTATTTCATCTGATATCTCTGCATTTAGCGAATTAAATTCTGTCATTGCAGTAACTATAGTCTCGGCTCCTTAGGCAACCCTAGAACGATCTCCCCTAATATATTTCGCTGAATTTGTGAGGTCCCAGCATAAATGGTTCCTGCACGAGCATTATAGAAAGCACCAATCCATGAAGCACTTTCATTTGGTGCTCCTGGGTTATCTGCATGAAAAGAAGTGGATGCTCTGGCTCCTGAAATGACTAAAGATTCATTTCCCAAAACGTCTAGAGCCAGCTCTGTTATNCGTTTATGNTATTCNGACCAATAAAGCTTGAACATGCTCTCTTGAGGGCCGGGTTGATTTCCTTTTAGGAAGCCGGTNAGGGTCCTCATTCCGAGCAGGCGCATGATCTCAACCTCAATATAAGATTGNGCTACCCGCTGGCGAATTTCAGGCGAAGTATTTNTNTTTTTCTTAACCACTAAATCAATTAGTTTNTCCATCTCGTATCTAAACATAATCGGCATTGTTGCTGCGCTCTCACCTCTCTCATATCCCAAGAGTGTCATCGCTACCGCCCAACCTCCATTAACCTCGCCTATTACGTTGCCTTTGGCCGTTCTAGCATTTGTAAAGAAAGTTTCATTAAAATCAGACTCTCCTGAAAGCATCTCAATAGGCCTCATCTCAACACCAGACTGATCAACTGGGCATAANAAAAATGATATTCCCTTATGTTTTGGCACATCTTTATTAGTTCGACAAAGGACAAAAATCCAATTTGCAAACTGCCCTGCTGACGTCCAAATCTTTTGCCCTTCAATTACCCACTCGTCTCCATCAAGAGTAGCTGAGCATCCCAGTCCACCAAGATCCGACCCTGCATCAGGTTCAGAATACCCTTGACACCAGATATGTTCGCCTGAGATTATTTTGGGCAAAAAAGTATTTTTCTGTTCTTCGGTTCCCCAATGNAAAATCGTATTTCCAACCATTTGTATGCTGAATGCGTCATTAGATCCCCCTGAAGGCACTCCAGCTTTCATGAATTCTTCAGCAAGTATGACTTGTTCAAGTTCGCTTAATCCCCCGCCTCCAAATTGTTTGGGCCAAGACGGAGCTAGATACCCATTTGCGGCCAGTAACGGCCTCCAAACATAGTTTGCAAATTCAAATGCTTCGTGAGGGTTTAGAGCCCCTATTCCCTCCCAATCATTAGGAAGATTCTTCTCAAGAAACCTTTGAACGTTAACACGAAATTCTTCTGCTTCTTTTGAATAGGTTGGTAACAAAATCCCTCACTTCCTGAGCAGAACTAAGTTTCCTCAGCCTACAACACCTTTATTCCTAAGATTTTCAATAGTCTCGGTTGAGTAGCCTATCCCTAGAAGCGTTTCCTCATTGTGCTCCCCACGGTGAGCTGCACTGTATTTTGGCTCTACTTCAGTAAGAGAGAAACGTGCTGCCGGTTTAGGTTGACGAACTATTCCTGCATCAGGATGTTCCCACTCAACTAATGTTCCATTATGCACAATTTGCGGATCAATGATGGCTTCATCTCCTGTCAGAACAGGGCCGCTTGGCACGTCAGCGGCGATTAGAGCATCTATCGCTTCCTCACAAGTCATTTCAAGAAAGGCACCTGCAAGCATCTCGCCTAACAACACAAAGTTTTGGGGATTAGCTGCAAGTGCAGCCATCGAAGAGAACCTTTCATCTTCCCCCCATTCCGGGTGCCCTACGGCTGCACAAACCCCAGCACGTTGATTATCTGAGGCTGCGAAATATACTATTTTACCATCGCTGCACTCGGTCAAGTTATAGACACTTGATAGTAGTATTCCTCCATTTGCATCATCATCAACCATAGTTANGTCCATCATTCCATCAGGCCAGAAAAAGTACATGCAAGCATCCACCATTGGAATTTCTACATGCTGCCCTCCACCAGTTTTTTCACGAGCAAGCAATGCTGCGGTCGTAGCTTGCGCAACTGTTAAAGCAGTCGATTTATCAGCATAGAGATTTCTAACAAGATCAGGGAAAGGTATCTGAGGGTTCATCTGGCGACTGATNACGCCACAAATTCCTTGGATTACCGGATCAAGAACAGGACGGCTTGAATAAGGCCCTGTAGGTCCAAAACCACTGATCGAGACATATACAAGGTCTGGGTTAATAGCAGATAAGTCTTCGTACCCTAATCCAAGCCTTTCAATTGCTCCTGGTCGAAAGTTCTGCACAAAAACATCTGTATCTTCTATCAATTTCTTAATGATGTTAATNCCTTCTGTTTGAGAAAGGTCTAGCGATAACGAGTGTTTCCCTCTGTTGTTGTTCATGTAGAATGCNCCGATTCCTCCCTTATCAAAGGAAGGAAGTCTCGTCATGTCTCCAAGACCGTCAATGGGCTCTACCTTTAGAACCTCTGCTCCTTGATCAGCTAGTAGCATCGTTGCGAGTGGCCCAGATACGACTTGCGTTAAATCTAGGATCTTGAAACCATCCAGTGGTCCGGTCATGCTGTCTCCTTTGTAGTTGCATATAAGGCTATTTCCCTCAAGGTATTCCAGCAAAATTTATAGACCGAATTTTCCTAAAAGCATCTGCACGGGAGTCTTAGGGATCAATATGAGTGTTTAATCAGTTGATGAAGTCAACGATAAAGAACTAATACCTCTAGTGTCTTTTCGACAAAGGGACTCTCTTCTATAGTTTAACCCTGTCCGACTCTGTGAGCCGATGCTCTCCGTCACCAAATGGGGAAGAGCCTTTGTTTCCAGCTAGATATAACCCTAGGAAGATTCCAGCTATGACTACTAAAGAAAGCATCGCCCCAGAGGCAAGCATCACTAAAACGGGTGCTGGACATGTTCCTGCAATTGCCCATCCAGATCCGAAAATTATCCCGCCTTTAATGTGATTAGCTTCAACATCGGACTTCTGGAGTTTAATAAACCCTCCTAATACTGTCTTGAAATTACGCGTTTCTAATATTGCAAGCCCAACGATTGCCACTGTTATCGCAGACCCCATGAATCCAAACACGTAAAATTTCTCAAGGCGCAACATATTATGTATCGTCTCGTATTCATGAAGAGCACCTGCGGCTAATATCCCACCAAACATGGCACCGAAAAATAAGCCGACGAGATTTAGTCTTAAGCTGATCATAGTTTCCCACCTGAAATTACGCGGATCAATCCGGTCATCACAACGGCCGAAGTCATGAAGGCAATTGTTGCATATATTGAAGATTTTGATCGCTGGGCAATTCCACAAATTCCATGACCAGAGGTGCATCCACCACCCAACTTTGCACCATAACCGATCAAAACTCCCCCTAAAAAGATTGCTGGGACAACAATCCAAAGTGAAGCGGCGTTTCTAAATGAGCTAAATCCGTATCGGTAGCTAGCTGATTCCTGCAATAGTTGCGTTACGANAAAACCTCCTATTGCTAAACCAGCAAAATACCAGACTCTCCACATCGCTTGATATCCTCTGCGGCGAAGATAATTGGAAGTATGTACNTATGCACCACTTGCGCCAAGTGGCTGGTTCATAACTGCAAAAAAGCCTATAGTCACAATTCCCAACAGCGGACCTAAGATATACCAGTCAACTTGCTGAGGTAATATCGCTGCAACACTTTGAAGAACGATCATAAAATTCACGCTATTTGTAATGTGTGAGTAAGGCAACTAATAGACTAAAATTAGAAGGGGGTTAGGAACATGACAGATCTTCAAGANAAGACAACTTATGGGGTCGGAATACCTCGTGACAAAGCCCCAGAGCCAGTCCTTGGGACAGAACCGATCATATTCGGAGATAGATATTATTCAGAAGAGTTTGCTCAAAAAGAATGGGACCACATGTGGACTAGAGTTTGGCAAATCGCTGGACGAGTTGATCAAATNCCGNCTGCAGGAGATTATATAAGCTACGAAATCATGCACGAGTCAATTATCTGCGTCCGTGGCGATGATTATAAAATTCGAGCTTTTTACAATGCCTGCCAGCATCGCGGAAACCAATTAGTAACTGCTGAAGTTGGTACTTTGGCTACCGGCGAATTTCAGTGCGCCTATCACGGATGGAGATTCAGCAGTTCTGGAGACTGCACATGGGCTTATTGCGAAGATGACTTTCCACAGGGATCCCCCTGCGGAAAAGCAAACCTTGTTGAAATTCCATGCGAAACTTGGGCCGGATTTGTTTGGTTCAATATGGACGCTGATTGCATCCCCTTAAGAGAATCTTTAGAACCGGTAGCTTCCCACCTTGACACTTACAGAATGGAAGATATGAAACGCACTCATTGGGTCACGATTGAGGGACACTGGAACTGGAAATGTGTCCAAGATAATTTCAATGAGAGTTACCATCTCCCATTCGTCCATCCCCAAACAGTAGCTACTATGAACGAACATCACACAGGGTGCCAGTTCGATTTATATCCGACTGGTCACTGTCGAATGTTAATGCCGGGCGGAGGCCCAGGTCCGAATTTTAGAGGTTCAGCGGAGAAAACTTTTAAAGGGTTGCAGCAGACATTTGATTTTTGGGAATTTGATCCAGANCCTTTTCGTGAGAACTTATCTGGACTCCGTGTAGCCCTTCAGAAGAAAAAAAGAGAAATGTCCGAATCTAAGGGATACGACTTCAGTCAATATTCAGATGAGCAATTAACTGATCATTACCATTACACAGTTTTCCCAAATATTTCTTTCAGCATGAAGCCTGACGGGTGCATATTTCTCCGNTCCGCGCCTCATCCTACTGATCCGAATAAGTGCCTATTTGACATGTGGTACTTGACCATGTTCCCTAAAGGGGCAAAGGAGTACTATTCAAATTCAATGCGTGACTGGGTTTCTATTGACCATCAGGTAGAACATATGACCGGTCTAGCTGGAGAAGTCAGTTGTGGACCTGGGATTGATCAGGATGTTGCTATCTGGACTACTCAACACAAAGGTCTTCGCTCCCGAGGATACAAAGGGGAATATCTTCCATCGCAAGAAAGACGTATTCGCTATTTTCATGAGACCCTAGATAAATATATTTCCTTGGATCCTACATGAACGAAGAGGTGTCTCATGATTTAGGGAATCTGGACGATCTTGGAGAAGGCGAAATGCGAGTCTTCGAAGATATCGGGGATTACGGACTAGTTGTCTGCAGAGTTAATAATGAACTTTTTGCGCTTGAAGACAACTGCAGCCATGCTGATACCCCTCTTAGCGAAGGGCGCTTGAGATCTTATAATCTTACCTGCCCGCTACATGGGACATCGTTTGATGTCAGAACTGGAGAGCACAGCGGCCCACCAGCTTATGAAGGGGTTCCTTGTTTTAAGGTAAACGTTGAAAACGGAACTGCTGTCGCCCTCCCCCTAGGCGGTGAGTCAGGTAAGGACGATGACTTTGGTGGCATTGGAGGAATATTCCAAACAAGGTAGGAGCAAATTAAGTGAAAAGTATAGATAATCCTATAGCAATAGTTACTGGGGCTGCCCAAGGACTCGGGAAAGCCGTAGGTGAGCGTTTAGTCGAAGAAGGTTGTGAGGTAACAATAACCGATCAGAGCGAGCTTGTTCTAGAAACCGCTGATCAGATCGGAGCTAAAGCCTTTATCGGTAATGTCGGTGATGCAGAACATGTTAGAGATGTCGTTGATGCTGTAATCGCCTCGCATGGGAAAATAGATATCCTAATTAACAACGCTGGCGAAGTCTTTCCGACCGGCCCGCATGACGACTGGGAGAAGACAATTCTCTTGTTCGATAGAATATTCACTTCCAATACAAAAGGAGCGTTCTTATTCGGTCGAGCAGTAGCAGCAACGATGATGCGGAACAAGGCTGGGAATATTATTAATGTCAGCACTGACCATGTTAAACCCTCTCCAAATTCTGCACGTCATCACGGCCACGGACATATGGACCTTTACAACGCATCCAAATGGGCTCTGAATGGCTTTACATTTGACTGGGCAAAATCGTTAGCGGAGTACAATATACGCGTGAATAACTTGTGCGTTGGAGCGACTGACACCGAAATGCTACGAAAATGGAGTGGCGAGAACGCTGACCCGAACTGGGTGAAAAGTTGGATGCGACCTGAAGATGTTGCTGGAGTTATAGTTGACATTATAGAAGAGGGACCAAACGGAAGAACTGGCGATAATGTTGGCCTCTATGCTGGCTTTGACTGTATTCTTCCGCCTGCCGAAAACTAAGGCAGAAATTAGAGGTCAACTTTTAGTTCCCAGCAGGTATGTATGCCGTGCAAATAAAGTGATTTAAGCGTAGGTTCACTGCCTTCTGCAAGTCGAATATTTGGGTAGGAATCTAACAGCATCTCAGAAGCAATAACAGCGCAATCGCGGACAATTGCATATAAAGACCTTGAACGTTCCTTGGGGACAGCAGGATGAACTGAGGGTTTACCAAGTGAAAACGTTATGCCCGATGGCAAGCCATCTGCCCTATATTGCCCTCTTGGCTCACGCTGACAGAGATCTTTCCGGCCGACAATGAATTCGTTAGGAGACTCGAATTGTCTCGGATCTCGGTTAGCCGCCGCTGCTGAGCACATCAAAAGCCCACCTTTAGGAATTAGACGACCGAAACGTTCAACTTCAAATTTAGCAAACCGTTCAGTTGATAGAACTGGTGGGCTATGACGCAGAGTCTCTAGCCAAGCGAACTTTAGCATGCGATGATCTTCAGATACTTTTGTCATTTCGCTTTTTGAAGTTAACAAGTTAAACCACAGATTTGCTAAGCCACCAAATAATGTCTCTTGATCTATATCAAGCAATGTTAGAATTAAGTCTTGAGGTTTTACATCCCGGTTTTCGTATAAATTCTCTTGCATAGTCTTAATCAGGCCTTCTTCAGAATTTACATTTCGGTCATTGCGTAGCTTTGACAATAATTCTTCCATTTGGTGGAGAGCGGCAATGCCTCTTTGCTTCTGAGTAGGCTCCCAGCTCTTGGCTAAATGCATTTCCCAATAGAGCCGAATAAAAACCTGTGTGTCCGCTTTAGGGATTCCCATTACTCTTGAAAAAAGTAGAAGCGGGATTTGAGCGCAAAAGTCTGTAGCTAAATTAATTTTCCTACCTTGAAATGAACTCAGTACTTCGCCCACTACATCATGTATTTGGCTGTCTACCAGTTTCTCATGCTGCTTTTGTATCTCTACCTCACTCCAAAGACTGTGAGCATCATTACCGATAGNAAAGTACCAGCTCTTTGGTCGTGTCTCGTAGTTTTGGTCATCTGCGAACACCGAAGTGACATCATCGTAACGTGTTATCCAAAACCGATTATTTAGCCAATCCCGGTAACACGGGTAATTCTCTCTGAGTATCGTAAGCAGNGGGTANGGATCAATGAGGTATTCATCAGAAATTAATTGACGTGGTTTTATTAAATTTGTTGTCTCTCCAACTCTTTCCCTTTGATACACCTCATAGGTTCGATACCCTGGCGCCGCTTCAGGTTCTTCTTCATGTTCATATTCATCTGAAGGNTTCATTTTTCAATTAGGTATTTCGAAGTCAAGCCATAATTCTCTAATGGACCCTAGTCCTATCGGAGCGAGGGAGACCCTGTCAATGTCTTTAGGCATCAAGTCGTAATTGATNCTNACATTTTTAAACGCTGTTTCAAGAATACGAGAACCAATCACAGTTTCCTGATGAGATATCCAGGCACCAGGGCAAAGGTGGGGCCCAACACCAAAAGCCATATGACTACATTTACCTTCTTTATCGTGACCTGATCTTAAGATTTTTCCGGAATAAAGATCTTCTCGAAAAATATTAAACTCTTCTGGGTTAGAGAACACTCTCTCGTCATGGTTTGCTGATACATCAACCATATGAATCAAAGAGCCAGCGGGTATCGTTATGCCATGCATCACGATTTCGCTTGTGTTGTGTCGAGGCTGACCTCCGATAGATGTTGAGTGCCTCAACATTTCATGAAATGCAGTGTCCCACAAGTCCGCATTCGTCTGGACAGCATGATACTGATCTTTATGCTGAAGCAAAAGGTACCATAAATTCATTATTGCCCCTCTTGTAGTCTCTCCTCCTCCCCCAACGACCAGAGCAATGAACGACGTTATTTCTTCTGTTGACATTACGTCTCCATCTATTTCTGAGTTGCATAACTCAGAAATAATATCCATGCATATTTGATTGCCTTGTTCGTCGTGAAGGTAAGTTGGATTTCCTCTCTTATCTTCTACAAGGTCTTCTACGTAATCTTCAAGATCCTGTCGAGCCTCAAGGCCTTCATGATGCGTTTCCGATCCTCCCAATCCGGACATCATGGCGTCATACCACCAAGTAAATTGTTGTCTTGCTTCCTGAGGTATACCAAGCACTTCAGCGACGACACTAATTGGGAATTCGTTTGCAAAGGCTTTACCTAATTCAAGAGTTGCTACTCCTTTATCCTCATCTATCTTTATCTCTTTAGGGTTTTCAGGAAGCCACCATTCTGAAATTAGTTCCTTAGCAATCGCATCAAGAGCATGCAATCTTTTAGTGAGCGCCGCCCCTACTAAGTGACGCCCATATATATTCCTTCTCCTTCGATGTTCTATTCCACTGAGTTCAAGTTGTGTATTTCCGAGAACGCCACTAGATGACCCCTTGGGTATCGTATTAAAACCAATTTCATCAAAATAACATTTAGTTATGTCCTCATAACGCGTAACAAAATAGCAATTGTGAAGCTCATCATGAAAAACTGGATAATGATCTCTCATGATCTTGTAATAGGGATAGGGGTTCCGCCCAAATTCACCGCTGTCAAAAATTCGTGGATCAATGAGAGGTATTCCATTTTCATCAAAGCCCATATCCGTTGCCTCTCCTACAGGCATGTAAGGGAATTTTCTTTGAGCCCCTCCATAGGTTTTATCTAAACCAAGGGTTTCACTCATTGCGTTGTGTATTGAAGTGCTAGCCATAGATGTTTTTAGAGTAGTATGAGAACTCTTTTAACTCCATCTTCAATCACTCCTAAGGGATTATTCCCTTGTCCTTCAAATCTTTTCTCTCAATCTCATCTAGACCTATTTCACTTAGAATTTGGTCAGCATGCTCGTTGAGCAAGGGAGCATTGGAAAGGTTCTTTAGTGCGCTTTTAGTAAAGATAGTCGCGTGTCTAGGTGAACGAACTTTGCCAGCAGTTGGGTGAGCCCACTCAAAGAAAGTGTCATTATGGATTATCTGAGGATTTTCATGAACCTTTTCTATTTGCACAACTTCACCGCAAGGCACTGAGTGTCGGTGCAGATTCTCAGCTATTTGATNCGTATCGAAACTNCGGAATGCATCAGCGATCAGAGCACCTAAAATTTCATTATTGTTGTCCGAATGNCGGGCTTCGCGTGTCGCAAACCTTGCATCGGTAAACCACTCGGGGTGGCCTAGAGACTNATATAGGCCCATAATCTGNTTATCAGTCACTGCGAAATAAACAATATGCCCGTCTTTTGTCTCAGTGATATTCATGAGTCGGCTCAAATGAGTACCCTGTTCAACGTCTTCGTCTAGAAGCGTTTTAGCCATTCCACCATCTGGCCAGAGGAATGAAATTGCTACGTCAACCATAGCTATCTTTAACTCTTGTCCTCCTTTACCTTTTTCACGAGCGTATAAAGCAGCTGAAACAGAAAGTGCGATTTCCCATGCGACAGCTTTATCAATAATTGCGGTTCTCATTAAGTCTGGAAATGGAATTTCAGGATTAACNTGTAAGCTCACATATCCACATTGGGCCTGGAGCACTGGGTCATAAACAGCTCTATCTGAGTAAGGCCCATCCTGACCATANCCTGAAAGCGATACATATATTATTGAAGGGTTAGTTTCTNTGANTGTTTCATAGTCAAGACCTAGTTCATTTATTTTCCCAGGTCTCATTGACTGCACCACTACGTCTGCTTCTCTGATAAGGTTCAGAGCTACTTTTCGTCCAGCCGAAGCTTTAAGATCAATTTGGATTGAACGTTTTCCTCGATTGCAGTTGAGAGCGGCACTATTTAATCCGCCTTTTGAGAAGCCTGAACTGCGAGTTATATCCCCTATNCCAGGGTACTCNATTTTGGTTACTTGGGCTCCTAATTCTGCCAGCAGGAGGGTCGCAACCGGACCAGCTACCACTTGGGTAAAGTCAACAACTCTGATTCCTTCTAAAGGTCCCATTGTTTATTTTATAGCTTGGTAGACGGCAGCTTTTAGCTCACGTCTAATTGGGTAAAAGCTTGACGGCATAAACTGAGTCATGAATATGCAAGTTATCTCCTCTTTCGGGTCTACCCAAAATCTTGTGCTTGCTGCACCCCCCCAAGCAAATTCCCCCTTAGAGCCGAGTGCAGCATTTGCGATAGGGTCCTCAAGAACTGAGAATCCAAGACCGAAACCCATTCCTTCCATAGCAGTTTCAGAGAAGGTTGACTGTCCGAAATCGTTTAAAGTAGCTCGGTTCGGCAAATGGTTTGATGCCATGAACTCAAGAGTCCTTTGGCCGATTACATGAACCCCGTCGGATTCTCCTCCTTGCAGAAGCATTGTGGCAAATCTCTGATAGTCATCAGTTGTTGAAACCAGCCCGCCACCCCCTGATAGGAAAACAGGCCTTTCCAAATAAGGGCTTGCAGACCAATCATCAATCTTTGTCAATGGGTTTGTTTCTGTGTATGCATAGTTAGAAGTGAAACGGTCTATGTTTCGAGAATCAACCGAAAATGCTGTATCGACCATTCCTAATGGCTCGGTTATGTTTTCTAGAATGTATTCATCAAGTGATAGACCACTTAGTACTTCAACGAGTCGGCCGCAAACATCTGTTGACATTGAGTAGTTCCAACTTGTTCCTGGGTCAAACAAGAGTGGCATTGCAGATAATCGTTTGACTGTCTCTTCAAGATTCGGCATTTCTTCATCATTTGAACGGAGCGCTATGCTACCTAAATTTGAATGACGGTACATCTTGTCCAAATTATTTGAGAAATGAAAAGCATAAGTTAATCCGGATGTGTGCATTAACATGTCCCTGACAGTTAGTGGTGTTTGAGCAGGTCGAAGGACGGGACTTAGATATGATCCGCCTACGAGAACCTGTGGATTGGAGAATTCGGGCAAATACTTCTCTATTTTNTCTTCAAGTATGAAANGACCCTGTTCATATAACTGCATCAAAGCTATNGACGTTAGCGGTTTNGTCATNGAGTAAATGCGAAAGATCGCGTTTTCTGACAGTTCTCTATCTGTTTCTATATCNGACTTACCTACAGTGTGACGAAGGACTATTTCACCTTTGTGTGCTATCTGAACTTGAGCACAAGGAAATTTTCCATCGTTTACATAACGGTCGCATAATGCAACAACACGATTTAACCTTTCAGAATTAAAGCCGCCACCCATTTCTCTCCTTGAAAGCCTTTTACACGATTACAGCTTAGACTGGCATATAACATTCCTGTAAACGGCAGAATTAATAATATGACTACAGATAATCAGCAGCATTCNAANAGAACTGATTTCATCAGGGATTTAGTTGAAGCTGATAAGATNTCTGGCAAGCATTTAGGAAGGGTCCAGACAAGATTCCCCCCCGAACCTAATGGGTACCTGCATTTGGGTCATGCTAAATCTATTTGTCTTAATTTCGGGATTGCTAAGGAATTTGGTGGGGTATGTAACCTCAGATTCGATGATACAAATCCCANTACAGAAAGTGTTGAATTCGTTAATTCAATTCGTAATGATATTGAGTGGTTGCTTGGAGAATCCTTAACAAGTGCGCCTCTCTTTGCCTCAGACTACTTTGAACAATTATTTGATTGGGCGATTCTGTTGATACAAAACGGAAAGGCCTATGTTGATGATCAGGACCCTGAAACAATATCTCAGATGCGAGGAAATTTCACGACCCCCGGAGTTAATAGCCCCTTTCGCGACAGGAGTCCTGAAGAAAACCTACATCTCTTTCATGAGATGAGAGCTGGATCATTCGTTGAAGGAAGCTGTGTTTTGAGGGCAAAGATTGCTATGGATCATGAAAATATGAATATGCGTGACCCTGTTCTCTATCGTATTAGGAATGAGTCACACTTTCGGACCGGTGAAGAATGGGTTATATACCCAACTTATGATTGGGCGCATGGACAATCAGACGCAATTGAGAACGTAACACATTCTCTATGCACACTTGAATTTGAGGCTCANAGACTTCTCTATGATTGGTTTTTAGAGGAACTTGAAATTCCTCTTGAGGAGAGGCCTTACCAAACGGAATTTGCTCGGTTGAATTTTACACATACTGTTTTATCGAAACGTCTCCTTAAAAGGTTAGTAGAAGANAATGTGGTTGAGGGATGGGATGACCCGAGAATGCCAACAATTTCAGGTTTAAGAAGAAGAGGCTATCCGGCAAAGGCTATTAGAGATTTNTGTCAGCATATTGGTATAGCTAAAACAAATAGCCAACATGAAATTGAGCTTTTAGAGTCATTCGTTAGGACTGATCTTAATCGCACTGCTCAGAGAAAAATGGCGGTTATTGACCCCATAAAACTCACAATCACTAATTGGCCAACCGGAAAAGTAGAATACCGGACTGCAGTGAATAACCCTGAAGATCAATCATCAGGAACAAGAGAAATTCCATTCTCCGGAAATTTACTTATTGAAAGAGAAGATTTTATGGAAAACCCTCCTTCAAAGTTCTTCCGTCTGTCACCGGGCAGGGAGGTTCGTCTGCGGTATGGGTACTTCGTTACATGCACAGACGTAATTAAAGACGAAAATGGGATCCCAACTGAAGTCCTTTGCACATATGACCCAGAGACAAGTGGCGGTAAAGCTCCCGATGGGCGAAAAGTCAAAGCGACAATTCATTGGGTTGAAGAAACTCATTGTCTNGAGGGAATGGTTGCAACGTATGACCGACTCTTCAAGTCAGAAAAACCTGAAGGGTTAGAAGAACCATTTTCTGATGTGAATAACGACTCTAAAGGAATTTTTCNAACGGCTAGATTTGAGCCGTCAATTGATACTTTAGAGGATGGGGAGGTCGTACAATTCGAGCGGCTTGGATACTTCTGTCGAGATATCTCTCAAGGACGTTTCTTTCACCGTACTGTCGGACTTCGCGATGAGTGGGCAAATATTCAAAAGCGCAAAAGAACCTAATTAGCAGGGATTCTCTCTTGAGGTGCTCTTACCCTTCCATCTCCATGAGAAAAGAGAACGTCATTGTATCCTTTACCCTTGGGCAACGCTGATAGATAGTCAGCTTTATGGAAGCTAACGTAAACAGTTCTTCTGCATTTACCTGATTGAGTAGGTGGTGGCGCTACATGCAGGGTATGGCCGTAATGAACGGTCACATCACCTGGGTTAGCTGTTATTGGGACTGCTTTATTGGTCATGTGGGCAACATCCAAACCACCAGCAAATCGATGTGAGCCTGGGAGGAAGATCAGCTGACCTGATTCTCTGCTTGCTTCGTCAAGCTGGATTCCTATATTTAACCCGGGACAGATAAGAGGATGGCCACCCATTCCACAATCGCGATGCCAGGGAAGGTCCGATAGTCCTTGTTCAACTTCGGGCACTTTCATCACGACTGAAATTCCGTCGCCATGGTCTGGTGTTGGCAAAAGCTTTTCATCAGCGAGACTAGCGAGTAACGCCAAGCGTTTATCATTTGGCAACTTCGAAAATTGATCCGATCCATCATTAAGGTAAGTTACTCTGCAGCAATGTTCGTTCCCGTTCGTGTCAGTAGCCCACCAAGACCTTTTATCGTTAGCAGAAGCGTTGGCCCTGCGGCTATCTACTTCTTTAGACATTTGTTCTATTTCATTCTCGTTNAAAACCCCTTTAACTAAAATAAAACCAAGTACTCTTAGGGATCTTGCCATTATCTGTTTATCAGAATCGTAATTGAATTCGTAAGGTTCTTCAGAGGGAATATCATCGGAAGAAAAGATCGGCCTGTTATTGTACAGGGCCTGTAGGGGGGCTTCCCATGCTGCTATGTGATTGAATTCACCGGTGATAACTGTAATTCTGTTTTGAAGTATCAGACCCATCATTGACCAAGATTCACATACAAGGTTTTGCCATGACATTTGATCGGTTTTAAGGATTACTTTAGCCTCATTTGCTTTTTCATCGACTTTTATTCCCATTTCGGTTGATGTAAATCTGAATTCGTTTCCATTCTCTAATTTCACACCCAGTGAGCGTCCGAATCCCACTGAATAGGCAGCTTGCCTCCCAAGTGGGCCTTCCCCAAGCCCATCAGCAATCTCTTTGTGCAGTTCTAAGATATTATTCTGAGAAAAAAAGATAGGGCTAAGTTCCATCCCTTTAGTCTACTGCATCGATCCGTGACGCGGAAGAAGTGAAATCCCTTCTCTTATAACGAAGGAAACAAAATACAAGAACAAACATAAATCGCATAGGAAGACCTCCACGACGTCAACCTATTTGAGCTTAATGATAAAGATCATAGAACTGATAGAGAACCTAACGGAACTGCGCTAGAGCAAAGGCACAGCTCATGAGGGTCGGTTCACTTACCTTTGCTGCTTGCAGTTGTTGCCTTGCTATAGAGCTAATTCGTATAGCCCGCGAACGTCGTCTCGATTCGGGTAACGAGGAGTACTCAGAATTATGATGTCACGNAGCGCATCATTGGTTAAAGACTCAATATCGTTCTTAGTTGCGCCAAGATCAGCAAGTGATTTATCGGTTCCGACCTTCTCCGATAGCGCTTCTATGGCACTAATCGCGTCTAAAGGTTCTGGTGAAACGCCAAGCGCTAGGCCAACGTCGCCGTATCGTTCGCTGACCACCTCAAGATTAAAGCGCATTACATGTGGCAACATCGTGGCCAATGTTTGGCCGTGCGCGATACCAAAAGTTCCCGAGATTGGATGCCCCATCGCATGGACAAGGCCGAGAAGGGGACCCGAAGAAAAAGCGCGACCAGCTAGATGAGAGGCAACCTGCATTGCTGCTCTCGCTTCTATGTTATTTCCATCGTTAACTGCTGTAGGAAGCCATTTGCCAGTTATGCGGATTGCTTGCAGTGCCAGTCCATCAGAATAAGGATTATTAGATGTGGAGGTGTAAGCCTCGATTGAGTGAGTAAGAACATCCATTCCGCATGCAGCAGTCGCCGTAGGTGGCAAGCCAACTGTGAGTAGAGGGTCTAGCACTATGGCTCGTGGCTGCACGTCTGGATGGCTGAACGTTAGTTTTCGGTGGTCCTCAGTACGGGTAATCAAGCCTCCTCCGTTGGTTTCAGAAGCGGTGCCTGAGGTTGTTGGGACCGCAATCGTGGGCACGCATGGTTCGGTAACAAGTGATGCAGGTGCTAATGTGCTGAAGTCGATTTGGTCGGCGTCGTCAAGCTCAGGGGAAAAAGCGAGGGATAAATCATTAATTTTTGAGGGAGCAGCCATCGCTATGTATTTTCCGCAGTCCATAACTGATCCTCCGCCCACTAGAACTATTACTGTCCCTTCAATACCGAACTCCATGAGCCCTTCCACGCCATCTTCAACGTTTTTGTCGGTTGGGTTCGGTTCAACTCCAGTAAAGGCCGCCCACTCAATGTTGTGAGTTGTTAAGACATCGGCGACTGTTTCTAAGATTCCCGCAGCTTGTATCCCAGAGTCGCTCACCAAGAAAGCTCGGTTACCGTGCGCCTGAACATGTTGGGCCAAATTTCCAATGGCGTTCTCTCCGATCATTGTGATTCCCATTGGGTCAAGAGTGAAAGTATTCATAGTCTCTCCTTTGTTGAAGATTGGCGCCTAATTAGGCGCTGTCGTGCTTTCTGAAACTGTTTCCGTAGCCATCGGGGGCAAGTTCAATTCCGGTGATAGCTGCAGTTATTCGATGGGCTGCGTGACGTGCTCCCCAGAGGTTGCCTGCCGCTGGCCCAAGAGCAAAGGTAGCGCTGCGTCCCATAATGAAAATGGGATGAGGA
>PAWI01000027.1 GCA_002713485.1 Acidimicrobiaceae bacterium | reverse complement strand
TCTTATTATGACTACTAGCTTCATCGCCAAACGTTGGCGTAGGTGGCCAACTTACTTCCTCTCGTTGATGCCTATAATCGTTGTAATGCTTGTCTGGTTTTTTAATCTTGACCGTGCGTTACCCAGTTATTAGCAATTCACTATGAAAAGAAAACACTTCAAACCAAAAATTCGCAATTCAGAAATTTTTAAATCCCCTCTTTCGCAACGCCTATTTTTCCTTCTTCCATTGCTTTGCATTCCTCTTCTTTTCTCCAGTTCATGTTCAAGTGAAGAAGAAGAGCAAGTTGGCTTTACACCTGCAATTATCCCTGGAGCTCTTGCAAAAACAGGAAGCGTAGATACTCTCGTTCTTGAGGGAAAGATCGTAGCTTTTTTGTATGAATTATCCTCCGAGGATTGCTTTAACGAATACCGACTTGTTGATGACCGGACAGGGGATGTATCAGACTTGACTACGATCGTAGATTGCCGCAGACCACATGATGCAGAGATCTTCAGTGAGTACGTCCACCCAGCGGGCCCAGGCGAACCTTATCCTGGGCGGACCGAGATGGAACGATGGTCCTCAATTAAATGCTTTGAAGGTTTCAAGAATTTTGTCGGATCTGATTATGTTCTCTCAGATCTCGAAATCGGCACTATTCCCCCTCAACGAGAGGACTGGGAAATAGGCCTGTACAGAACAGCTGCATGTTATGTTTATGCTCCAGGGAGTCAGTTGTCTGGGTCAATGAGGGGAAGTGGGATCTAATAATGAAAAACAATTTTAGGAACAACGAGTCGACTTCTGAAGACTTGAGAAAGCAGCGCTCGAAAGTAGCAAAGTATGTGAAATTAGGGAAACGCACGGGGTACAGTCTTTGGCTAATTGCGATTATTCTTTTCTTTGGATTATTTTTCACTGACTTTGATGGCCCACTGGTGGTCATTCTTCTTGTGTGTCTCATTGCTGGCTGCGTGATTCTGTTGCCTTCGATAGTTTTATCCTATGCAGTTAGAGCAGCAGACCGAGAAGACCAACAGCACAACTAATTCCTAAATTATGAGAATACGCAGCTATTGATTTTCTTTGGGAGAAATGTCAATCGGTTCAGTTGGTATATTTCCCTCAAGGATTCCTGGCAGGAACTCAAGTAACCTCTCGGGCAATGTCTTTACCTTGGCAGCTAATAATTCTTCAATTGACCACCATTGGGCGTCTTCAAATGCGGCTGCTTCCAATGCCTCTAACCCCTGTGGATCCCATTCTGAAGAAACTGACGTACGCGCTAAATGGATTCTTTCATCAGATTTAAAATGGTACATAGCGAAATCAAATTCAACGTATTGTGTCCAGATACAAGGGCCTACCTCAACGCTATCAAATCCGCACTCCTCGTACAGTTCTCGAGTAGCTGCATCTTGGCTTGTTTCTCCTGGTTCAATACCTCCACCGGGTATTTCCCACCATGAACCTTTTTCTGGGCGCATTGGATCAGAGCCATGCATCAAGAAAACTCTTTGAGCGTCATCAATCAGAACTACTCGTGCAGCTGGTCGCCGCAAACTCCAAACCATTAGTTCTTTGGAAGATCAACGAAAGGAATTTCCTTTGAATGGCCAGGTTCTTTGGGAAGACCAAGCACTCGTTCTCCAATTATGTTGCGCTGCACTTGATCGGTACCGCCATAGATTGCAGGTGCCGGAGAAAAAATTGTTACTTCGTGGATCCAACCGCCTTGATTAACTTCAGAGGCTGTGAGCATTCCATCTGCCCCAATTATCATATTTCCCACTTCCCTAAACTGTCGGTATAACTCGCTTACCATTAGCTTTCCGATGTTTCCTTCTGCTCCAGTTTTGTCTGCACTTGCTTTTGCGCGGACCATATTCAGGCGGTTTACTTCAACAAGGCTATGGAGCTTCATCATCTCATCCCTAATTATCGGATCTTTGTCTTTGCCCAACTTCTGGGCGAGTTCCGATAACCTGTCAAAGAGTCTTGGTCCAATAGCTGGGGTCCCACCTCCTCTTCCTTTGGTAATTGATGAGATTACATCTCCAACTTTAAGCTCAAGTTGTCCTGCTATAGAGCCTGGTATTGCTGTCGGGACAGGAACAGTTCCGCTTCCAAGATGTGATCTTTCAAACATTAGAGTTGAGTTAGCAACTCTCCACCCATTAGATTTACCTCCGATTAAAGCGTCATCGTTCACTTTCCCATCAGTTATAAAGACTTCATTAAACAGAGCTCGACCTGTCATCTCTGTGAGAGGTCTGACATCAACACCCTTTTGCTTCATATCAAATGCGAAGTAAGAAATTCCTTGATGCTTAGGTAAATCTGCATCGGTACGGGCNATGAGCATTCCCATATCAGCAACTTTGCCACCTGAGGTCCATACTTTCTGCCCATTTATAATCCACTCGTCTCCGTCTCGNTCAGCTTTGCATTGCAANCCTGCGAGATCTGATCCTGCNCCAGGTTCAGAGAAGAGTTGGCACCAAGCATGCTGGCCATTCAGGATTTTAGGAATATATTCTTCTATCTGGTCGCTTGTACCATGTGCAGCAATCGTAGGAGCGGCTAACATCATCCCGAGCCCCGTAGGTGGCCCTAAAACGCTTTTATCTGCCATGACATTAAGTACAACGTGATTCAGACTTCTACTCCACCCTCTTCCNCCTGCTTCTTCTGGAAGCATTGTGTGGGAAAGTCTCGCATCAGCCATCAATTGCCACCATTGAGACACAGTGAGGTTTGGGTCCCAGTTCGTATCCACCCATTCACTAACTTCGTTCTTTACCTCAGCTTCAGTTACTTGGCTCATCAGACTCCTTAACATGGACATAGGTTATGTTTTAAATCTACCTCATCAGTTTAAGTGATCACTATTTGAATTCCCCTTTGAGNNGTTTCTACGCTCCGGAATAATGCTGANTTGGTCTCCGTGNTTTTGTANTANCACGTTTGCCCCATAAACATCTTTTAGAGAATCTTCAGTCANGATTTCCTGTGGNTGNCCTGATTTGGCGACTTTGCCATCGACAAGTAACGCCATTGAGGTCCCGTATTGAGATGCAAGGGTNAGGTCATGAAAAGCACTTAAAACTGTGAGNCCTAGTNTTTTGCGTTGGAGATCAACGAGCTCGAGTACTTCTTGTTGATGNCCCATATCCAGAGCCGTNGTTGGCTCATCTAGCAGGAGCAACTTTGGTTGTTGGATAAGCGCTCTGGCGATGATTACTCTTTGACGCTCGCCTCCAGACATCTCCGTAACGAACCTACCTGCTACGCCCTGAAGATCTAAATCTTCCATAACGTTAAGAGCTAATCCGATATCTTCTTCAGTGGGCTGAAACCCTCTACTTAAGTATGGGGTTCTTCCTAAAAGGACGTAATCGATGACGCGAACGCGAGGGGGGACAACAGGTATTTGTGGAACGATGGATATAGTTTGAGCCCTTAGCCTAGGAGTGAGAGCCATGAGGTCGTTGCCATGAAAGTGAGCCGTACCTTGTGAAGGAATGGTTCCGGCGATTGCTCGAAGGAAACTTGATTTCCCCGACCCATTAGGTCCGATTATTGATAACCAATCTCCTGAAGCTACCGTTAATGAAACACTTTTTACGACTTTCTTACCACCGAGTTCTACTGTTAGCTCATTGATACTCAAAGGTTCATATGATTCCATCTGACCTCCGTCTGAGTACGAACAAAAAGAAGGGTGCTCCAAAAAATGCTGTTACCACCCCTATTGGAAGTTCTGCAGGTGACTGGAGGGTCCTGGCTAATAANTCAGTAAGTATGAGAAAGGAGGCACCTATAAAAAATGACAATGGGACNACAAGTCGATTTGATGCTCCAACGACCAATCTGACAGCGTGTGGAACGATTATCCCTACAAATGCTATGAGCCCACTGACTGCGACAGCAGAGGCCGCTGCTAATGAGGCCGCTCCTATCACAATCCACCGTACTCGCCTCGGGCGGATACCCAGTGAAAGAGCTTCTTCCTCTCCGACAGCAAGGACGTCTAATGCTCCTTTCATGGAAAACATAACTATCAGAGAAATCGCGGCGTATGGCAGAATCATAATTACCTCGTCCCAACCACTTGTGCTGAGACGACCAAGGATCCAGCTATAGACCTGTCTTAATGTCGCTGATTCACGCTGTTGAATATATGTCTGTATTGCAGTAAATAATGATGCGACGGCTACACCAGCAAGAAGCAAGCTTGCTGTGCTCGTNGATCGGCCTACAGCNCCTCCAACTGCCAATGTGATTGTCACTGCTACCGCTGANCCAAGAAAAGCGGCTATCGGTAGCGCATCAAACATGCCTTCTCCATTGGTAGCACCGGAGACAATNGCTATGGTTGCCCCTAGCCCCGCTCCAGCTGCAACACCTANTAGATAAGGATCAGCAAGCGGNTTTCTAAATACCCCTTGATAAGAGGCTCCTGCTACTGCGAGGAGTCCCCCTACTATCAAACCAAGGATAATCCTTGGCAATCGCACATCCCATACGATGGCTGCTTGTATTGTGGAGAGCCCTGAGTCGATAGAAATGCCAGGAAGTCGGTTGAGAATTTCAAGGAAAATACGGTCTGCCCGAATCGATACGGGTCCGAATAAAAGGCTGANNAGAATTGANGATAAGAGAATAAGGGAAGCCCCTGCAACTAACCTCGGAGTTAGCTCGGCAGGGACTCCCTGCTGCTTATTCTTGTTGTTATCCAACTGTTTCCATAGCAGTCATTTGCTCTACAGCAGNGGCGATTGCGTCCAAGAAGTCCACAACTCTTGGCCCCCACCGTGAAGCAATATCATCGTCCAATTCAATAACCTTCCCTTCGGTTACTGCTGAAAGGACACTCCACCCATTCCGCTCAGATACTGTCTCTATACCTTGAGCACAACACTTTGTATCAGCTAAGAAAATTAAGTCTGGNTTCTGTGAAAGGATGTACTCTTCTGAAAGTTGAGGATATCCCGACCCTGCTCCTTCGGCTTCGTCAGCAATATTAGTTAATCCAAGCATTGCGTACACTTGACCGATAAATGTTGAAGACGTGACTGAGAAGTAAGTGGGGTCTAATTCGTGGTAGAAGGTTAAGGAAGAGCTATCAGCAACATTGATGCTAGCCATAAGCTCATCGATTCTCTGTTGCATTTCCTGAACCGTGCTTTCAGCTCCAGCACTTGCTCCTGTAGCTGCTCCCAATTGGGTTATTTGTAGGTAAGTATCATCAAGGCTGGACGCAGCATATTGCGTCAATGAAGGTATACCCACGTTTGATAGCCCTTGTTCGATATCTTCTGGAAGATACGAATGAACAACCAGGTCAGGTTCTAAAGCCAATATCGCTTCTAGGTTNGGTGTAAAACCTGAAATATTCGAGGTCGGGGCCTCAGGAGGNTANTTTGACTGATCATCAACAGCAATAACTTGATCNCCAGCGCCAATAGCAAANAGAATTTCAGTAGCTGTAGGTGATAACGATAATATTCTTGTTGGTTGACTCTCTAGTACGAGATCACCAGTTGGAGTTTGAAGTGTCACCGGGAAAGCAGCAGTCATTTGCTCGGCGGCGTCATCCTCATTCATTTGCTNCATCGGCTGGCTGGAATCAGTTGTTGTAAGTTCTCCNTTTGCAACCACTTGTGTTGAGGAACTTGAGCAACTGCTCGTNAGTGCAAGCACTGCAAATATCGCTATAAGCGGTAGCAATCGTTTAAATATTTTCATTGGATACCTCCCTCGGGTAGTGGACGAGACGCAGACTGGATATCCAGCAACGAACTTGTTCTTACCTCGAGAATGTTCGTTTTGTGATGAACGCGACCGGACTCGCATGCTTTTGCATTATTACCGTTGCGGGACAGTGTTGGGATTTAACCAAACTTCGGAACCAGCACAAAATGTTATTAAATTTTACAAATGAGATTGTAGCATTAGCTGTGACAAGTTATGTCTTAATGAAATACTGAATCAAAGTATTTGACTTAAAAATAACTTTGTCCGGTCTTCAGTTGGATCAGTAAAGAAGTGTTCTGGAGTCCCGACTTCTACTATCTCTCCTGACTCCATAAAAATTATCCTGTCGGCGACTTCTCGTGCGAAACCCATTTCGTGTGTAACTACCATCATCGTCATACCCCCTAAAGCTAAGTCTTTCATAACATCAAGGACTTCTTTTATCATTTCAGGGTCGAGTGCCGACGTCGGCTCATCAAATAGCATGATCTTTGGTTCCATGGCAAGAGCTCTCGCTATAGCGACTCTTTGCTGTTGACCGCCAGATAGCTGCCCAGGATATTTTGCAGCCTGTTCGGGGATTCCAACCATTTCTAGAAGTTCTTCAGCTTTAGTTTCAGCGTCTGCTTTTGGCATTTTGCGGACCCATTTAGGTGCCAATGTGACGTTATCCAAGACAGTTAGATGCGGGAAGAGATTAAATTGCTGAAAGACCATACCTACCTCAGAGCGGATCAAATCGATATTTCGTAAATCGTTTGTAAGTTCGACGCCATCAACCACAATTGTCCCTCTTTGGTGAGCTTCAAGCCTATTGATACACCTAATCCATGTTGACTTCCCGGACCCTGATGGGCCCAACACGACTACTACTTCTTGCTCAGTAATCGTGGCTGTCACACCTTTTAAGGCTTGAAAATCTCCAAACCATTTATCAACATTTTCGCAGACGATCATGTCTGATGGAGTTTCCTGTTGAGCGTCTGAATTCATTGACCAATTCCTTCCTTTATTTCAAAAACGAATAGCATACCCTCTCCTTTAATCACCTTTCACCTAGCCCTACGCGTTCTTCTAGTTTCTGGCTGTATTTAGACATTGAGAATGCTACTACGAAATAGATTACAGAAATCAAAAGTAGGCCCTCTCTTTTTACTCCAAGAAATTCTGTTTGGGCTGGGACCACGTATGCTGCGATCCGGAGAATATCAAATGCTCCGACAATTGCAACGAGAGATGTCTCTTTGAAAACGCCAATCGCTTGACCAACCAATGGNGGAATTGAGACCCGCAACGCCTGCGGTATNACGATAAATCCCGTTCTTTGGCTCGTGGTCAGGCCTATAGCATCAGCGGCTTCGTATTGCCCTCGCATCACAGACTGAAGGCCTCCCCTGACATTCTCAGCTAGATATGCGGCGCTGAAAAGTGTGTACCCAGTTACGATGGCTGCCANTTCTGCTATCTCCATTCCTGCGGGTAGGAAGAGNGGCAAAATATTAGAGAAGAAGAATAGGATGGTTATNAAGGGAACTCCACGGACTGANTCTATATAAACCGTGCAAAGCACTCGCGCTATCGGCATCGAGGATGTTCGACCTAGAGCTAATAATACTCCGAGTGGGAAACTTAATAATAGAGTCAGAACAGCCACAAACAGCGTTAATGAAAATCCTCCAAGGTAAGTAGGCCCTTGCAAGTCCAGCGTTGATGGTGAATTTATTGCTGTGATCAACCANTGNAGAATGANGATGAAACCGGACCAGAAACTAANAAACCGCAACCTNGTCCTTTTATCAGCTGCAAAGTTTGGCGCTAAAAGCGCAGCTAATGCGAGTAGAAGAAAACTTATTCTTACTTTCTGAAGCATCGGGTACATGCCAAAGAAAGCAGCTACCCAATTAAATGCAGCNAACATAAGAAGCGCTATTGCGACTAGACGACCCTTCTCCCCNACTGATGGATTTGTTAATGGGTAGAGAATCACAAAGCCNAAGAGGATAAAGATCAAACCTATGGGTATATCTACNGAGAACACTCGTCCATAATCAAAGTCTGGATCTCTCAGNACTATCCAATTTAAAACAAANGGAGCGAGAAGCCAAAGACCTGAAAGCACCGCCTTAGCTTTTGATGTTGCAATTAGATTCTGAATCAAACTAACCAACCAGAAACTTCCAACTAGTAGCAAAAGCATTACCGTGAATGGGAGCTTGGTGCTATTTGCTACAGTTCTACCTGTCTCGGCAACGAGCTCGCCATTCGTGAAGGCATAGTGTCCGTATGGAACGGTCCACAAGCTTAAAACAACCAAAGCTAGACAGCTGAAGGAGAACCAAATGGTGGGAAGTTCCGGAGGAACTATATCCCTTCTCGTCATTGTCCGAAGTAATGTTCCAATTGCTATGAGTACTGCAGCGACGACCAGCCAACTCCAGCGAGCATTGGGAGAAATTGGTGACAATAGAGCGAAAACAGCAGCACCAATACCTAAATTAATAATCCAGGTCGCTATTCGCTTCGTTTGAATAGTTCCTCTGGACCTCCAAACTGCTAGCGAAATTCCCGTTAGAACCATTAAGCAACCGAGAGTGACCCACACGCGTACAAATTGTTCAGCGGGATAACCTTGTGCCATCAAAAGTCTCATATTGGTAGCAACAGCAGCCCAGCGTCTTTCTCCGCTCATGACAAAACCTAATAAACCCCTTATCGCATAGAGCGCCAAGAAGCCAAAAACTAATGTGAGGATTGTGTTGGGCACATTGGAGAATAAGTTTCTTTTGACCCAATCATTTACAGATCGACTCGGAGCTTCTGGTGGTTTACCAAGACTTGCAGATTTTACATCGTCCATCTCAGCGCTCCACGATCTTTAGTCGGACATTGAAAAAATTAACTACAACTGAGATTGTCAGGGAGCAAGCTAGATAAAAGAGCATCCAAATTGCAAAAACGGACAAATTTTTCCCAGTCTGGTTACCGACCGTTTGACCAACCTGGACAAGGTCGCTAAACCCTACTGCGATCGCTAGGGAGGTATTTTTGGTTAGGTTCAAATACTGGTTACCAAGCGGAGGCATCATCACTCTCAATGCCTGAGGAAGGATGACCGTTCGTAACGCTGTTGTCCGCTTCATGCCCAAAGAGTTTGCTGCTTCAATCTGACCCTTCGGGACAGCAAGGATTCCTCCCCTAACGATCTCAGCAATGAAGGCCGCTGTATATAGAACGACTCCGAAGAAAACAGCAGCGAAACCAATTGACATAGTGAGTCCGGAAGGACCATATTTTTCAAACTTTCCTGGTTTAATTACTTCGGGTCTATCAACACCAAATGGGCCACCTGTCCTTCCATTCCCAAATTTATTTTCCAAAACTGCGAAAAGGTCACTNGAGGAATTGATTATCCAACTTGACANACCCGGCCAGACCACGAAGGTTACGAGTATCGCTAGTAAAGCTCCGACTCCAGCAAAGATTATTCGGAATTTATCATCATCGCTCAGTCGTGCCGACCCACCCGGTGTTCGTCTTGACTGAAGAAAAGTTCGTATCCAGCGAGTAGCNACTAAAATTGCAAAGATCGCTATAACTATCTGAAGNATCTCTTCTGGAACCTTTGAGATACCGTCACTTATAGCTCCGAAAATATTTCCGACCCAAGCGAAAATTGGATGGATGAACCACCCAATCAAGCCAAAAGTTGCAAGGACGCCTGAAGACCATGCCCATGGGAAAGTATCCTGCCCTGTCTTATCATTCAATTGCGATCTACGATTGTAAACATAGCGTGCGGCCAGCGCTCCAAAGATCATGAAAACCGCCCATTGGTAAAAACCATCAGCAATAAAAACTCTAGGAATCGAGACACCTTTATTTGACCAGATGACCCAGTTGTCCCAACCGGAATCAAATTGGAGGTCGCCTAGATTTGCAAGAATTGCTCCGTATAGAAGTATTTGCACCAGAAGGGGAATATTTCGTAAAGTTTCTACGAAAATTGCTCCAACTTTCTTTACTAGCCAATTATTTGAGAGTCGAGCCAAACCAACGAACAACCCAAGAAGGGTTGCGAAGAAGATTCCTGCCACAGCTAATCGGATTGTGTTAACCATTCCTACCCAAAGCGCGCGACCTCCGGTAGCGGGTCTAGTGTCAATCCCTTCGGAGAGATTTATTCCAGGGTCTACACTTAGAAAATCAAATCCGGTTGATATGTTTCTTGCCGTGAGGTTGTCGCGGGCTTGGCTTGAGAGGAACCAAAGTGCGAAGATAACTAACGCTAAAGCACCAATCTGGAACATCCATTTTACTACAATTGCATCTCGATAAAACGGTGGCTTTTGGTGATGATAACTGGAGGTTTTTTCCTCGGATGTGATGCTCACCTCATATCCCCTAACAGATTTGCTTCATTTGACATATTAATACTGATTTGTGATTTCCTGTGTAGACACAAATTTTTTAGGGCGCAAAGAAGAGGCTCCGGAGCGCATATGCTGCTCCGGAGCCTCAACTAGTTGTCTATGCTTTTCCGCTAATTATCGAGCGGGTGGTGCGTAGATAAGTCCACCGTCTTCCCATCCAGCGTTGGATGAGCCTTCACGTGTAAGCCCAACAGGGTTTAAGTTACGTGAATAGATTTCGTCATAGTTACCAACTTGGGTGATAACTTGCTGGAACGCATCTGCTGAGAGACCCATGAGGGATTGAAGTTCACCTTCGCCACCCATAAGTCTTTGTGCTTCTGCATCATATGCGTCATTGCCTACAACACCTGCTGCATTACCGGAGTCAATCCCCTTCTCTGAAGCAATAATTGTTGCGTATACAGTCCAGTTAACTACATCTGCCCACTGGCTATCATTTTGACCATAGGTCGGGCCTAGTGGCTCTTTGGAGATAGGTGCTCCTGGGAATATTACCCATTCTTCACCTTCAGGCTGTTGTTGAGCTTTACGCCCCACAAGTGCTGATCCGTCAGTTGTAACTACGTCACATGCGCCAGAGATAAAGTTATCGGTAACGATATCAAAGTCTTCATATGTTTGAAGATTGATTGTGATACCTGCTGCTTCCGCTGCATCACCGATATTTTTCTCGGTAGTTGTTCCTGCATTTGTACAAATTGTTGCTCCATCAAGGTCGGCGACTGAACTGGATCCTGAGAATCCATCAGAGGCTTTACCCATGAGTTGCTGACCGTCGTAATAGGTTGTTGGCCCAAAGTCCATTCCTACATCTGTGTCGCGACTTTGAGTCCATGTGGTATTTCGCATCAGAACGTCAATATCACCTGATTGAACGGCAGTGAAGCGTTCAGCTGCAGTAAGTGCCACGAAGTTTACGGCTTCTGCATCACCTAGTACTGCTGCTGCTACGGCTCGACAGAAATCGGCGTCAAATCCGACCATCTTGCCTTCGGGATCAAGTGTAGAGAATGCTACTGCTGCTCCAGAGACACCGCAGTTTAGGGTTCCTCTTTCCTGTACAGTTTCGAGAAGGCTTCCACCTTCAGCAGTCAATGCAACTTCATCGCTACTAGCGGAACTATCGCCACCATCATCGTCGCCACATGCTGCAGCAACGAGGGTGAATGCGAACAGAACTGCGAGCAACTTGATTAGTTTACTCTTCTGAGTCATTTCTTTCCTCCCATATCGCGAAGTTGACGATGGGATATCCCATCTGGTGCGATATGTCTTCAATCTACAACTTTTCTTTTTGCTTTGTTCTGGGAAATAACAATGTAACGTTTTTGTCACAATCTGAAGTGGTATTCCACCGCATCTTTATGTCTTGTGAGTAAGGTCATTGTGTGTCAATTATCCGCACGCTTCTGATTCGGGTTTCTGGACCTGACCAACTAGGAGTATCTGCAGAGTTGTTTGAGGTTTTGTCCGAGATCGGCGCTGTAATCAAAGATATAGAGCAGATAGTTGTTCGGCGGAGGCTAACGCTTGACGTATTGATTGAGGTTGATAAAAGCGACGATGCACTTAAAGATCTCCTTTTGTTTGGCTATCAGAGAGGCTTACAGATTGACGTTGAGGAAGTTGATGGAGAGCCAACAGAATATACGGAACAGTGTGTGGTCACGTTGATTGGTAGGAACGTTACCCCAGAAGAACTGAAACTGGCGACTGAAGCGATCTCAAATGGAAAGGGGAATATAGACAGGATTATCAGACTCTCGCGCTATCCGGTCATGAGTTATGAACTCTCAGTGAATGGGGGACGAATGGATGAAATCAGACAAAGGCTGTTGCAGGTAGCTGCTGATACACCTGAGTTAGATATTGCTGTTCAACCATTGAATCTAAGTCGGAAGGCTAAGCGTTTAGTTGTGCTTGACGTTGATTCGACGCTCATCCAAAACGAAGTCATTGATTTGCTCGCAGAACAAGCTGGTTGCGGCGAACAGGTCTCGAAAATTACCGAACGAGCTATGAACGGTGAGTTAAATTTTGAAGAATCTCTTATAGAAAGAGTTGGTCTTTTACAGGGCCTAGACGAGCTAGGCATTGAACGCGCTTGGCAGAACCTGACATTAACACCGGGAGCTAGAACATTTTGCCGGACACTCGGTCGACTTGGCTTTACTACAGCAATAGTAAGTGGAGGATTTTCAATATTTACAAGGCGGTTGCAACGAGAGTTAAACATTAAACATGCCAGAGCTAACGAGCTTGAAATAGTGGATGGTCGCCTTACTGGTAAAGTAATCGGGCCTATTGTGACTCGAACGACAAAAGCTGATTTTCTTCATGAGATTGCTGAGTTAGAGTCCGTTCCAATTGACCAAACTGTCGCTGTTGGGGACGGAGCAAATGATCTTGATATGTTGAGTGTTGCTGGTTTGGGAATTGCCTTTAACGCAAAGCCAATCGTCCAAGATGCAGCTAACACAACTTTACGCGTTCCATATCTAGACGCAATCCTTTTTATGCTGGGTGTCTCGCGAGAAGAAATTGAAGCGGCTGATTCATTAGATGCAAATTGATTTAGCGTTTATGCTCAAAGATCGTAAACCAGCCGAAAGCCTAAATGGCCCATCGAGCTTTCGGGCGTAGTTGAACTTCGAGCTGCCACCCTGTAACGATTACAATATGATTCATGGCATAGGTATGAGCCACCTTTAATCACTTTCGCTTCTGCTGATTTAGGCCCTGAAGGGTTATGGGGGGCTGGGTTCCTTTCATTTGTAAACCAGTCTTGGCACCATTCCCAAGTGTTCCCCGTCATTTCAAATAAGCCAAATTTATTTGGAGGATAGGTACGCACAGGAGCTGTCCCGTACCATCCATCAGCTACAGAGTTGTCATTTGGGAAGGANCCTTGCCAAACATTCATTAAATGTTTNCCATTTGGCTCAAGTTCATCTCCCCAAGGGAANATTGGATTTCTCAATCCAGCAGANGCAGCGTACTCCCATTCTGCTTCAGTGGGGAGTCTNCCTCCTTGCCAATTTGCGTATGAGAATGCATCATTCCATGAGACTTGTACAACTGGGTGATCTAGTCTTTTTTGAATTGTTGAATGCGGTCCTTCAGGGGAAATCCAGCTAGCTCCAAAAACCTGCCGCCACCATGGAGTTGCTTGAACCCCTCGCGTGTCTTCAAAGTCATCGGGTAGTAATCCTGCGAAAACAAACGACCAACCTATTTCCTCAGCTTCGGTAACATAGCCTGTCTCCTCGACGAAAGCTCTGAACTGGCTATTTGTGACTGCCTGTGCGTCAATTAGAAAAGGCGAAACTGATACTGTTCCGGTAAGGCCTTCCCCATCTTGTAAATAACCTTTCTCGTAGTNTGAGCCCATTCTGANCTCACCANCAGGNAAAGAAATTTGATCGTAGTGATTTANTGCNTGTTTTCCAGAACTTCGGTCATGGGGNTTTCTTTTNCCCNNTCTAGTGGGTGNGCAACAGGAGTTCTCTTCGTTCANATTGTCAACTGTAGTTGATTAAACCAAACCATCTCTTATCTTGGTTTCATTCATGCAAAGACTGGTCTTTCGTGTAGTTTAAATGTGTGATTTCTCTAGATATTGATTTTGTACGTTCTCAGTTTCCTGCGTTCTCTCATCAGGACTCTAAGAAATGGGCGCATCTTGAGAATGCTGGCGGGAGCTATGTACCCCTTCACGTGATCAAAATTTTGAGTGATTTCTATACAAGCTCAAAAGTCCAGCCTTATTGGAATTTTGGGCCGTCTTCAAGAGCCGGACTAGCAATGGACCGAGCTATTGAAATCATCCCTTCCACATTTAATGCAAAACCCGAGCAGATTCATTTCGGCCCTTCGACTTCGCAAAATACATACGTTCTCGCTAATGCTCTCCGGCCTTATTGGAATGAAGGAGACAACATCATAGTGACGAACCAAGACCATGAGGCAAATATCGGTGCTTGGAGGAGACTAGAAAACTCTGGAATCAATGTCAGAGAATGGGAAGTCGATAAGGAAACAGGCCTACTTAACCCAAACGATTTCGAGGAACTTATCTGTGAAAAGACGCGCCTAGCAGCTGTTACCCACGCATCTAATCTTGCAGCGACCATTAACCCGATTAGGGCTATTAGTGAGATTGTTCATAGTGTTGGAGGTCTTCTTGTNGCTGATGGGGTTTCCTTCGCCCCGCATGCAACAATAGACATTCAAGAGTTGAACTGTGATGTGTATCTATACAGCACTTACAAAACATATGGTCCACATATCGGGTTGATGTACACATCTGAGAATGTCTCTGAGCAAGTCACCAATCAAGGGCACTTTTTTAATTCTGAAAAGCCCACATACCGTTTGACTCCAGCAGGTCCTGACCATGCCTCTGTTGCTGCCTGTGCGGGCATGATTGACTACTACGAGGAAATTTATGAACACCATTTTGGTAAAGATACTTCAGGTTTAAGGGACCGCATTGTAAAGGTGTTTGACCTCTTTGGCGAACACGAAGAGCAACTTATGACTCCCTTAATTAACTACATACTCTCAAGGGAAGATTTCCGACTTATTGGTAGCCATTCAACAAGTCGAGATGAAAGGGCTCCAACGATTGCTTTTCATTCTCAGACGGCAACAAGTGAAGCAATTTATGATGCTCTTATCAATTCGTACATTTCATGTGGTCACGGGAACTTTTATGCTCACCGCCTCACAGAGGCAATAGGTTTAAATCCTGAGGATGGAGTTGTTCGCCTTTCTATGGTCCACTACAACACACTTGATGAAGTTGAAAGGGCGATAGAGGTTCTTGAGTCGATTGGCTAGTTATTCTTCTTTTCATGCGCAAGTAGATATTCCTTAATATAGAGAAGATCCGATCCGCCACCATAACCTCTCAATTTGCCATCTGAGCCAATTACACGATGGCATGGCAAAATAATTGGAATCGGATTCAGAGCATTCGCAGATCCCACTGCTCTCGCTCCTTTTGCAATACCGATACCCCTCGCTTGTGTCCCGTAGCTAATAGTTTCTCCGTATTCAATTGTGGACAAATAAGTCCATGCCCTCAACTGGAAGGATGTCCCATCTGGTTCGACTGGAATTGAAAACGATCGCAGAGTCCCATCAAAATACATTGATAGTTGTTTCATACATTCTTCCAAAATGGGTGGCATATTCATCTTGATTTCAGGAGCAGGATTCAAATTTGAGTCCTCACTTGGAAGAATGATTTTCTTTAATTTAGTTTTCGTACTGAGCAATTGGAAATCGCCTATAGGACTGGAGTAGGTAGACATGAACAGCATATGAAATTCCCTGAGATCTATTTCGCACAGGATATGCAATAACACTATCAACGTGCAATTGTAAGTGAAGAACTATTACACCGAAAGCGTTACATGACACTACATCCTCTGTTTGATAACCGGGTAAGCAAGGACCTTGGAGTTCCGATCCCTATTCTTCAGGCTCCTATGGGCTGGATAGCTCGGTCTCAGTTAGCTTCAGCAGTTTCGAGAACGGGGGCCTGCGGAATAATTGAAACTTCGTCTGGTGAGTTAGACGTGGTGAAGGAAGAGATGCGAGTTATGAAAGACCTTGATCTTGCCTTCGGTGTCAACATTGCACAAGCCTTTGTTCGAGACCCATCAATTGCTGAGTTCGTGATAGAGCAAGGGGTGAAATTTGTAACAACGTCTGCTGGTTCTCCTACTAAATATACGGGAGTCTTGAAAGACGCTGGGTTAACTGTCTACCACGTTGTTCCAACCCTAAAAGCGGCTATGAAAGCAGTTGATGCTGGAGTAGACGGCTTGGTTGTAGAAGGCGGTGAGGGTGGAGGGTTCAAAAGCCCTACCCCAGTGTCAACAATGGTTTTGCTACCCCTCGTCCGTGACCATGTTGATGTTCCTATTATTGCGGCTGGGGGAATAAACGATGGGAGAACAATGGCTGCAGCTTTTGCCCTNGGCGCTGAAGGCGTACAGATGGGAACACAAATGGTTTCTTGCCTTGAGTCTCCGGTTCATGAGAACTGGAAGCAAGCTATTATTGATGCAAAGGAAACGGATACTGTGTTTCTTAACCAAAAGCACTCTCCGGCCTTACGAGCTCTTCGAACCGATCGTTCAGAGCGTTTAGCTGAACTAGATGAAAACGTTTTCGGGGAGTTCGGTGATCCTCAAAGCCTNTATTTTGGTGGAGATATGAATGCAGCTATCGCTTTAAGNGGCCAAGTAGCTGGAAGAATAAGTGAAATTCGGCCCATTCGGGAAGTTATTAACGATACTATTCATNAGTTTTCTGACACAGTTAAACGTTTGAGTAGNAACTAGATAAAAGTTTTTAGACTAAATAGGAATCTTTTCTTGTGCTTGTTTGACGGAAACTGGTATGGCGCTCTGAACAGCTTGACCCGTGATTGGGTCAAATCCGTTTTCAACATCAATCAATCGATTNGTAGGTGAGCCAATGTCTCGGACTTTTTCATCCGAAGATGTTGCGGACCCCCAAGAGTGAGCCATNGAGATCACGCCTCGTCGGATATCCTCCGATGATTTCACAACTCCAAGCAATGATGCTTTCGGGGATGTGATTTCAATGATTTCGTCATCATCCACCTCCAGTTCAACCATGTCTTCAGGGTTCATATATGCGTAGTTTGTTGGGGTCTTCTCATTCAGTTTGCTTAATTCACCTCCGAGAGAATTAAGGTGCGTTTTGAGACGTCTACTCACTAAACGAAACGTGTGAACGGCCGGGTCAAACCCTTGTACGCGCTCTGCAGATGTTTGCTGAGAAAGGATCTCTTCAAGTTCGCTCATGTGATCATCAAGAGCAAGGTGGAACTTCCCGCTTGAGTCAGGATCAGCTTTCTGTATTTTTTGTTTGAGATGCTCTAGGGTTTNTCCGTTCTTCTTTCGGATCTCATCGAATGGAACGAGAGAGTTGGCGTAAATCAATTCTAAGACNTCGTCATCTNTAGGGCGGTCCCCGCTTGGGATTTCGCCGCCCGGTAGANGTATTTTCACCTTAAGGCGTTCGGCGATTTCCCAATAGAACTCCCAATCATTTAACAGGTCTCCCTCCGGATTNTCTATCACTGCTGGTGTGTAGCAAGCGTANGGTGCACGAAACCATCTATCCATGAATGGAGGAACATCTGAACGCTCTAGACTTAGTCTTGGTGGAAGAATGTAATCAGCGAATTGGGCTGTTTGGGTCATACGGTGATCTATTGCTACCAGTAGCTCCAGAGATTCCATGGCCTTAAGACTCCGTTCTTGATCAGGCCAAGCGGCTACAGGATTTCCACCATTTGAGATTAAAGCTCGAACCTGTCCTTCTCCGGGTTCAACTATTTCTTGCGCTAGCGTGGTACAGGGCATTTCCCCTCCGTAACCTTTCAGGCTGCGAAATCTACTTTGAGGTCCTGATAACGGATTGAATGGTCCAAGCACCTGAGCTCGTTTTGGGGNATCTGGNTGAAGAAGACTTCTGCTTTCAGAAACTTCACCTGCTCTTAGCCAACGGCCACAGATTACGTTAAGGCATATAACGAGGTGCTCCATGAGACTTGGGTACGGAGACATTGAAGGCCCTGTNCCAGTTCCAGCTGTTCCAGTTGGGCCCTCAGCGAATAGTTTTGCAGCTTTGACAATATCAGCTTCCGCAACACCACAACGCTTCGCTGCAAATTCAGCTGTAAATGCTTTCGTTGCGTCAGCTAACAGCTCAAGATGATCTTTTTCTATCCACTGCTCACAGAATTCATGATCGTGCAAACCTGCTGTGAGAATGATATTGATGAATGTTGCAAGAAGTGTAGGGTCCTCGCCGGGTCGTATTTGGAGGTGTATGTCTGCTTGAGTCGCAAGTTCTGAACGTCGAGGGTCTACGACAATTAACTTTAGGCCTTCCTCTTTNCTTTTTCTCAAAGTTGTAAAAGGGTTTGTTCCTTGTAACCCTCCAAAGGGGGCAAAGCTTGAGACCATAGGGTTGTAGCCAATAGCGAGCAGCACATCAATTTGGGTAAAGTTTTGGGGCCCTGCCTCCCAGACTCCAGCTCTCATTGCAGCAGTTCTTTTCATTGGCTGATCAATCGTCACTGACGTGTAGTAGCTGATTGAACCAATTGCTTTATGGAAAGCCCTAGCAACCGGATCTGATGGTGCATTTTGATACCCACCTGTTCCTGTGTAAGTGGCTATTGCTCTAGGACCATATTCTTTGATAATGGATTCCATCTTTTCTGCTATTTCATCAAGTGCCTGCTTTGAGGAGATTTCNTCATAATGACCATCGGGCATTCTCTTGAGCGGGTATCGGATTCGACTAGGGCTATGAATTTGCTCTGGAATTTGGCGTCCTTTTACGCATGTATACCCTTCNAATANTGGATCATCATCAACACCAAAAACTTTTGAAGCTTTNCCATCAGTNAATTCNACATCTANNGGACATGCTGCNTGACAGATTCTACAAAATGTCCGTTTTTTTTCTATTTTCATCCCTGTGCCCCCGCTNCTGTGAAAGCTTGACAGAAGACCTCAACTANTCTTTAAGCCTAATACAAAATTGCCATATTCAGAGAATCAGTTGATACTGGAAGGGGTTTTCNNGGTTTTATGAATTATAAATTTCTCAAAATTNATATTGATAGCGAAATTGCGACAGTGACGATTAACCGTCCTGATGTCCTGAATGGACTCCATCCAGAAGCACACCTTGAAATGGAGAGTATTTGGCAGGACCTAAATGCAGATGATGCTGTCAAAGTAGCCATTTTAACTGGTGCAGGTTCAGCTTTTTGTGCAGGAGGTGACCTAAAGGATATGGAAAGTAGATTAGATGGTAANCCTTCGGGTGGTTCAGGGATATCTGCAGCCTCAGCGAGAAGGATAATTTATAATCTTCTTGATTTTGAGAAACCACTTATTGGAGCAGTCAACGGCCATGCTATTGGATTGGGAGCGACACTTGCTTTGCTAACTGACATTGTTGTGTCATCCGATAAAGCGAANTGGGGAGACCCTCATATAAATATTGGTCTTGTCCCTGGAGACGGAGGTCTAGCCATATGGACCGTACTTATCGGCCCCAACAAAGCCAAAGAAATGATGATGCTGGGGTCAACTATTGATGCTGAATCAGCCGATCGTTTAGGTTTAATAAANCATCTAGTCTCTGATGATGACGTGATGGAAACATCTTTATCTTTAGCTCGTGATCTTTGCCATGGCCCTCAGGTCGCGCTCAGAGGAACGAAAGTTTCAGTCAATAANTGGATAAAAGCACAATTTTCTTCTTTGTTTGAAGTGAGTCTTGCCGCTGAGTTGGAGTCAATAAAACATCCCGATTTTAGCGAAGGAGTGAAAGCTGCTGTGGAAAAGAGAAAGCCGAAATTCCTCTAGGTTAAGTCTTGGGCGACTAGTTCTTCTTAAAGTTCGGTTTTCTTCCTTCGGCGAATGCTGAGATACCTTCATGGTGGTCGTCTGAACGGAAACACTCAAGTAAAGCTTCTCTGCTTGCGTTTTGATGATTCATTATCGAGGTAGAAAGGCCAGAATAGACCAGTTTCTTAGTCAGACGGTGAGAGGAATCTGCCCCTTGTAAATAAGTTCGTGCTTCGTCAAAAGCCGCTTTCATAAGATCCTTGGGTTCTACTACCTCAGCTACATATCCGAGTTCTAATGCTGTTTCCGCTTCTAACCACTCTCCTGAATAAAGCAATCTCAAAGCAGGTTGTATGCCAATCTGTNTTGGAAGCAACCAACTACCGGCTCCAGTATCAGGAACGAGACCCCTATGAGAGAAGTTCCATGCAAACTTTCCGCTTCTTGATGCTATTCGAATATCACAGTGACTAGTCCACTCAGCTCCCATCCCCACTGCCGGTCCATTGATGGCAGCAATAACTGGCACTGGACAGGCAGTTATATTCCAAAGTCCGTTCTCATCATGCGTCGGGACTTTAATACCTCTTTCTTCAGGGGAAATACTTGAAAGGAAGTCAAGGTCAATTCCTGCACAAAAGGCATCCTCTGCCCCTGTTAGTATCACAACCCGTGCTTCTGCTGCTGCAGTGAGCAGGTGTTCATACATTTGCTCAATCATTGGGTAGGTCATTGCATTTTTTCGTTTGGGNTTATTTATTGTTATAGTTGCGATTCCGTCAATATCGCATGCGTAGTCAGTTGATGCCATCTCTTAACTTTAGACCAGTGAAATTGATATCAAATGACACCATTCGCTCATTGTTACTGTTCGCCTGCTAGACCTTGAGGATGGCGATAACTCCGTTAGTAGGCACCTTGGCGTATATCTTGGATAACCAAACTGACCAGGTACTTCTTATACGAAGGAATAGCCGGTTAGACGATGATCATTTCGGGAAGGTAAACGGACTAGGTGGGAAGGTTGAAAGGAATGAACATGTTTTGTCAGGAATCGATAGAGAAATTCTTGAAGAAGCAGGAGTTGAAGTGCTCAGTAAAGAACTGAGAGGAGTCATTACTTGGACTGATTTTGGACCGAATCGCGAGGATTGGTTAGGTTTTATTTTCTTAATAACTGAGTGGAGTGGGCTTCCTAAAACTTTGAATGATGAGGGATCCTTGGAGTGGGTTTCTAAGCAGAGAATTTTGTCGGCATGCAGTCCTGATTTGGATATCCGNCAGAAGGCGGATCTTCCATTATGGGAAGGNGACCGCTTGTTCCTGCCAATGGTNTTTGATGCAGACCCTCGCGTTTTCTTCGGAGTGATGCCTTATGACGGTGAGTCATTTGTCAGTTGGGATTTTGAACGACTCTAACTCACTGAATTTGTTTTTTGAGGGCATCAAGCAATTCGTTGACCGCTGGGCTTAAAGCCGCATTTTGCCTGATAATAGCTACTAGATTTCTAGTGCTAAGGACTGCACTGGGTTGCAATGGTCTTGGCCCGGCTTCTGCTTGAACATTTGGNAGTACTGTCCAACCGATTCCAAGGTTAACCATTTCTTTGAGGACCTCTGGTTGAGGNGAATCNGCGACTGTCTCTACTGGGGAGCCTTTGTCCTTCAATGCAGCCTCAATGATTTGTCGAGTGTTTGAACTTTCAGGGAAAAGCACCCATGGGCCCCAATTTTCCGGTGACTCTAATTTGCCTCTGTCGGGTTTATATATGCTGAGAGTTTCGGTAAGAAGAGGAACTTTATCTAGCCCTGATTTTAATTCTTTTGGCTCGACACAGACTGCAAGATCTAGATCTCCGCTACTTAAAGCCTGGGTCAGTGGTTGAGAAGAACCAACCCGTAAATGAAAATTTAGCAAAGGGTGTTCTTTTCGAAATTCTTGTAGGACNTCAGGGAAATAGTGCACAGCGGCTATATCAATCATCCCTACGCTTATGGTGCCCTCNTCAGCATTTCTCATTCGTGTTGACCATCGGGATAAGTCAATGGTTAGTCCAATGATTTGGCGAGCGTGGTCTAGTAAAACGTCTGCATTAGGATGAAGCGTTCTTCGACGACCGACACGTTCAAAAAGNACAACNCCTACTCTGCGCTCTAATTCCGCTAAACCCTGCGAAAGAGCAGANGGTGTTACACCAACGGCCTCAGCTGCTTCTGCCCACGAAGTGCTCTCATCTACGGCAACTAGATATTCCAACTGTCGTATAGATAAGTCAGGNAAAGAGTACATANCATTTGCATTATAGTTAAGTTTTTCTTAACAATATCNATATTTGATTAAACTTTGCTAATATTTGGGTCATGACTTCTAGAGATATAAAACCAGCACAAGGAAAACTTGGTGTACTCACCCCTGGCATGGGGGCAGTTGCCTCAACATTTATCGCAGGCGTTCTTGCGGCTCGNAAAGGACTGAAACCGCCAATCGGATCAATCAGCCAAATGGCGCACATAAGACTAGGCACGAAAGACGAAAGTCGCAATCCTCTAATAAGAGATTTTGTTCCTTTAGCAGAGCTACAGGATCTTGTATTTGGCGGATGGGATCCTATCTCCCCAAATGTTCTGGAAGCAGCGAGGACAGCTGGCGTGCTTGANGGAGACGATCTTTCGGAAATCTCAAGTGAGCTTGAATCGATTATCCCAATGGAAGCCGTATTTGATAAACAATGGGTCTCAAGACTAGATGGTGTTCGCATTAAAAACCTTGAGAATAAATGGGAACAAGCCGAAGCATTGATTCAAGATATCGCATCCTTTAAGGAAGAAAACGATTGTGACAGGCTTGTGATGGTCTGGTGCGGTTCAACTGAAGCATTTCAGGAGCCAAGCGAGGTGCATTCATCAGTAGCTGCCTTTGAGCAAGGACTTAAAGATAACGACCCGAATATCTCACCAAGCCAAATTTATGCATATGCTGCACTTCAAAGCGATGTGCCCTTCGCTAATGGGGCCCCCAATCTAAGTTGTGATTTAGACTGCATCGTTGAACTATCAAAGTCACGAGGAGTACCGATAGCGGGCAAGGATTTCAAAACTGGGCAAACTTTAATGAAAACTCTCCTTGCGCCTGGCTTTAAAGCAAGAATGCTGGGTCTTGAGGGCTGGTATTCAACAAATATTCTCGGCAATAGAGACGGAGAAGTNCTTGATGCGCCAGAAAACTTCAAATCGAAAGAAGTTTCCAAGCTAGGCGTGCTTGACACAATTCTTCAACCCGAGCTCTATCCAGACCTNTACGGCGACATACATCACGTCGTAAGAATAAATTATTATCCCCCTCGTGGNGACAACAAAGAAGGTTGGGACAACATAGACATCTTCGGCTGGCTCGGGTACCCGATGCAAATAAAAGTTGATTTTCTATGCAGGGATTCAATTCTGGCTGCTCCCATTGTCCTTGACTTGGCACTTTTCATGGATCTAGCTCATAGAGCTGGCGAATCCGGTGTACAGGAATGGCTCAGCTTCTACCTCAANGCCCCACAGTCATCCACTGATAGCGGACCCGAACATGATCTATTCATCCAACAGACAAAGTTGAAAAACACACTTCGCGAATGGATGGGCGAGGAACCGGTTACGCACAGCGAAGCTGGCTAAAGCCTAATCTCCTAGCGGATTGAACCTCCNGCCTCAACCCAACGTGCAACCACACTTTCGGCTTCCTTAGGGTTATAGACGTCCTCTTCGTAGCTCCAGAGACCATTCCCCGCATAATGTAAAATTACGTGGACGTTAAAGGAATAATCCCTTCCTTCTCCGTTTGGATCCGGAAGATGATTTGGGATTAACGCAATGACACGATTTCCATCAATGATGTAGTGATCTACGGGGAAGGTCATCTCTGGGAACGGACCCATGGTTGACGTTATCCAGTCCTTAATCTCAGTTCTTCCAGTAAATCTTCCGAAATGATGTTCGTAGTATCTAGCATCCTCAGTGAATTGATCTGCCCACTGATCCCAATTACCAGTCTGAACAGCTATCTCACCTCTCCTAACATACTTATGGAATTCTTCTTCAACTTCCTCTCTAGCTATCGGATCAGTGGGNACTTCAGGAGCCCAACCTTNTATTCCACGCAGCATCTCATCAATAGGAGTATCTATTCTCCCACCATCGTTAAACCATTCTTGCCATACCCGCTCTGCATCTACCGGATTATAGAAATCCTCCTCNTAATCCCACAACCCGTCTCCGGCATAACGCAAATACGTGGTATTTGGGAAACCATACCGTTTACCTGTACCAGTAGGGTCCGGAAGATTGTTCCAAATGTACAAGGCCACTCTGTTACCTTCAATGGCCCACCATTCCATCCACAAAGAAATATTTGGGTATTCTTTCATAGTTGAGGTAATCCATTGCGAGATTTGCTCTCTTCCAATAAATGACCCTAAATAGTGCTCAACGTATTGAGCATCCTCAGTAAACAAATCAGCCCAAGATTTCCAGTCGTGTTCAATGACACCACGTTTTCTGTATTCCTCAAATGCGAGTGTAACCTCANCCTCGTTTAACGCAGNCATNTTCCCCTTTGTGGTCTCATCAGATAGGTGTAAGATTTCCACACGAATAATAAAAACTCAAGATTGGTATCTGTTGTTTCGGCAGAGATTGAAAATCTGAGGTAAAAATAGAAATATGATTATTGTTGTTTCTCCTGCAAAAGCCCTTGACTTTGAATCTCCATGGGCAACTCAAAAGACTAGTAAACCCTCTCTTCTTAAACGAAGCGAACATCTCGTTNGTGTGCTCTCCAAAAAAACTCCTGACGAACTTGGATCNCTTATGTCCNTGTCCGATTCGCTCGCTGAGTTAAATTTTGAAAGGTATCAAGACTGGAGCACCCCTTTCACAAAGAAGAATGCCCGCCCGGCAATATTGTCATTTAACGGAGACACCTACACGGGCTTGAATGCTCCCGAATCATTCTCAGAAGAGGATTACGACTACGCTCAGAATACTTTAAGGATACTGTCTGGGCTTTATGGTGTCCTTCGGCCACTGGATCTGATTCAACCGTACAGATTAGAGATGGGAACCAGATTAGAAACCGAGCATGGAAATAGNCTCTACGAATTTTGGGGCAATTCTCTAACAGAATCTCTAAACAAAGCCCTTGCCTCCAGCCCCGGAGAAGCAATCATAATTAACCTTGCGTCTAACGAATATTTCAAATCTGTTCATGTTGATGAGTTACATTGCCCAATAGTGACACCAGTATTTCTTGACAGAAAAGACGGCGGTGATTATAAAACCGTAAGTTTCTACGCGAAACGGGCAAGGGGCTCAATGGCTTCGTGGGTTATACGAAATAGAATCTCTAAAGCTAAANATCTCTCGGATTTTNCTGAAGATGGGTACGCATTTTGCACAGAGCGATCNNCTAGCGAATCACCCGTCTTCACTCGCACTAANCGTTAGTACCGGNATATATGCCTATACGANTCGGCATTAACGGTTTCGGCAGAATGGGCCGTTTAGTTGTCAGAGCTCTGGCACACCATGAACAGATTGAAATAGCCCACATAAANGAACTTAACTGCGATGCNAAGACCGCTGCGCATTTGATGCAGTTTGATTCAGTGCACGGCACATGGAAACATGAGGCTCAAGAAATTGACGGAAAGCTTGCCTTGAACGGGTCNCTAATCCAATATTCACAAGTTGCTGACCCCATTGAANTTCCCTGGGAAGAGTCAGATATTTCAATAGTCCTTGAATGTACCGGGACATTTAGAACAGTTGAAACATTATCANGCTATTTAACGCAAGGTATAAANAAAGTTATTGTCGCTGCCCCAGTCAATGATCAGNGCGTCCTCAATATTGTTATGGGATGCAACGAGCATCTCTATGATAGCAAGCAGTTTGATATCGTCACTGCCGCATCGTGCACAACCAATTGCCTTGCACCAGTCGTCAAAGTACTTCATGAGAATATTGGTATCAANAGTGGCCTGATCACTTCTATACACGCACCGACGAACACACAGGTGGTAGTAGATAAACCTCACAATGACCCGAGGCGGGCTCGTTCAGCGCTGAACTCTTTGATTCCCACTTCTACCGGGTCGGCTACTGCTATAACGCAAATTTTTCCAGANCTTAAAGGAAAACTTGATGGTCTTGCGGTAAGGGTACCTGTTCTAAATGCCTCNTTGACTGACTGTGTCTTCTCTCTTCAATCAGAAGTCAGCGTTGATGAGATAAATAACCTTTTCAAAGAATCATCGGAAACTAACCTGAAGGGAATCTTNGGAATTGAGTCAAGACCGCTTGTCTCAGCAGACTTTGTTAACGATTCNCGATCTGGGATTGTCGATGGACTGTCAACAATGATGCTTCCGGGGGGGCTTGTAAAAATTCTCGCTTGGTATGACAACGAATACGGTTATGTACACCGGATGGCTGAACTAACGGCAAAAGTCGCGCGAAACCTATGATCAATAGCAAATGAAGGTCAAAACCTACGGTCTTGTCACCGGCGCTTACTGGAGTTTGACTTTGACAGACGGTGCATTACGAATGGTCGTCCTCCTGCATTTTCATGAACTTGGTTTCAGCCCAGTTCAGCTTAGTTTTCTATTCTTGGCCTACGAATTTATGGGAATCTTAACAAACCTTTTCGGGGGNATTATCGGAGCAAAGTCTGGATTAGAACAAACTTTAAAAGCCGGTCTTTTCATTCAAGTACTGGCATTAGTGACCATCTCNTTCGTAGATCCTAGTTGGGGAAAGGCCTTCTCAGTATTTTTTGTGATGACATGCCAAGCTTTCTCTGGCATTGCTAAGGACCTNACTAAAATGAGCTCGAAGAGCGCAGTAAAATTTGTCGTACAAGAGGATGGTAGTGGCCAAAGACAGTCTCGACTTTTTAAATGGGTTGCGGTTCTAACCGGCTCCAAAAATGCATTGAAGGGAGTAGGGTTTTTTGTTGGTAGTGCTTTACTTTCGTCGGTGGGTTATCAAACTTCGCTATTCCTACTCGCAGCTCTTGTNGCNGTAGCACTAATCGCAGTNCTGNCAAAGCTTGAGGANAGCATAGGGAAATCGGGCAAGCCCCGACCAGAACGNATATGGGNCTCTAGGTACCCTGCGGTCAACCGACTTTCAATAGCTAGATTTTTTTTATTTGGTTCAAGGGATATCTGGTTTGTCGTAGCTTTACCTATTTTTTTAGATGAGAACTTAGGGTGGTCATTTGAGGGAATCGGAGCCTTTCTTGCAGCTTGGGTTATCGGCTATGGCATTGTTCAGTCAGGCGCTCCTTCCGTTATCAGACTTAAGAGCAACTCTGACGAGGTTCAGACCTCGGCTCGTATNATGTCCNTTGTATTGCTGCTTTTCACTGTTTTATTAGCTGCATTAGTCGCAAATGATATTGCAAGAAGCNTTGTNGTTATTATTGGCCTATTGCTATTTGGTGTTTTGTTTGCGCTGAACTCGTCTCTTCATTCGTACCTNATACTCGCGTTCACCGAAGATGACGATGATGTAGCTGTGAATGTAGGGCTCTATTACGCCGCTAACGCTATTGGTAGACTATTNGGGACTCTACTCTCTGGCTTGACATACCTTTGGGGAGGCCTTTCAGCAGCATTATTTACATGTTGTATCTTTTTAGGTGCGAATTGGATAATCTCACTTACCTTTCCCAAAACGATTAGATCACGTTAAAANATAAATACCTATTCCCCNTAAAAGCCTACTTCGAGCACTTCAAAGTCNGCATCGTGCTTTAGTAAAGAAAACTCCAATGAGCTATTGAAACCATACGGATAGCTTATTGCGTCACCGGCACTTATGACTTCTGTACGTTCTGCTATTTGTATTTCTGCAAAGCCTTTCTTCACGAACCATAAGAGGAATGAAGGCTGTCCTTTGATTCTCGGNGATAGCGGNGCNAATTGTTTGTTGCTCTCTTTACNTCCACANATTTCATTTACCCAACCTACACTTCCTGAAGCCATATCTATTGGTGTTTCAAGCACTTCAAGGGAGTCAGATTCACTGTAAAGTGACGCCTTTCTCGAATCGCTAGTACTACAAGAGAATTTCTGACCAGCGAAGACCCGATCCGGATTGATTTTGCTATTGGGTAGCTTCAAATCGAAATCGGAAAATGTGGCATGAATTGATGGAGAGCTAAACTCAATCACTTCAAGGTCATCAAATGATTCCAGAACTTGGTGGCGGATACCCGGTGGTTGCAGTATGCAGTCCCCTTTTGCAAAAAGGAAAGGTTCGCCCTGATCCTCATACACCAATGTTGCTGACCCGTTGATGCAAAAAAGCGTTTGGAAGGAAACGTCGTGATAGTGAACCCAATCAGGTACGTTTCCACTTCCTTTGATTCTTATCTGTGAAGCTGATGAGAGCTCACTATTGCTACCATTCAATGCACGGTAGGACATACCTGCCCGACCGTGCACCCATTCAGCATCAGAAAGGCGTGAAAGACTGAAGATTGGGTCATACCTTTCCTTTTGTTCATGGCTTCCAGCTACAGAGGTATATCTGATATTGGTACCATTCGGCCCAACGATGACCGTTCCGAACTTTAATTGGTCTTTGACCGGAATCTCAATAGTAAGTGGTGGCGTGTCAGCATCCTTGTCTAAAGCAATGATGTAATGATCCTTTTTGAGAATCGCATAATTTGGATCATCCGCAGGAGAAATCATCACTATCTTGAATTCAAGTTCATCCACAAAAAAATGGAGCCCTGCTTCAAAATCAGGGGCGGCTACTACTGACCGCATCAACCGTGATTCCTCTGCGCCATCAACAGCAAAATTCATAAAGCGATTTCCTTATTTTTCCGAGACTGAGACCGTGAAGTGACCTAGTTACCTCTATTTACGATACCGTTGCATTCGTAGCATTAGATTTGATTATTGATATTGGTTGATGGTGGAGCAAAAGCCTCTTATAGGTATTACGGGAAGACGTCGCAAAGGCGAAATGTTGCGCGGAAGTCTAAAGGTCATGAATCACTTACCGTTTGATGTTTACTGGGTCGACTACGCACAAGGAGTTATTGCTGCAGGAGGTGTTCCAGTTTTTCTTCCGTTAAGCCTTGACCCAGCAGAAATCATCCCACGACTTGATGGGCTACTAATGAGCGGTGGTGCAGATATAGATCCCAAAAGGTACGGCGCTGAACCGGAGCCTGAACTTCAATCCATTGAACCTGCAAGAGATGAGTTTGAACTGAAAATTTTAGAACTGGTCTATGAATGCGAGTTACCTGTTGCTGGAATCTGCCGAGGTCTGCAGATTCTTAATGTTCACGCTGGAGGGTCCTTATACCAAGATGTCCCCCCTCACTCAGTTCGGGATAAAGCCCCCTCTACGAGGGTGCACGATATCACAACCGAAAAGGGATCAATCCTTGAGAAACTATATGGGGAAAAGCTTGAAGTTAATTCGTTACACCATCAAAGCATCAAAACTCTTGGAAAACATTTTTCAGCCTCAGCAACGTCAAACGACGGAATCGTTGAAGGAATAGAACACAGTCAATTGCCCATTGTCGCTGTCCAATGGCATCCCGAAATGCTTGATACCAGAGATAGTGACCCTATCTTTAAGTGGCTAGTTTCAAAAGCTGAAGTCAGAAAGCTATGACAGCGGTACACGCCCTATCCGAATCTAACCAATTCCCTGTTTGGGTTGAAGAGAATCCAGAGAAAATCGCTAGAAGAAAGTCGCTTTCAGGAGATAAATCTGTGGATGTCACTATTGTGGGCGGAGGCTTCAGTGGCCTTTGGACAGCCTATTATCTTCTTAAAAACTGCCCTACGTTACGGGTGATGATCATTGAAAAGCAATACTGCGGGTTTGGAGCATCTGGTCGAAATGGTGGGTGGTGCAAAGGGTCAGTAGCTGGCAGCCCCCATAGATACGCTAAATATTCGTCGCCAGAATTAGTTAACAAATTACAACGCGCAATGTTTGATGCCGTGGACGAAGTGGGACATGTCGTAAAGAAAGAAAGCATTAACTGCGGGTTTAACAAAAATGGCTTGGTGAGGTTAGCCAGGAATAAACCTCAAGCACAAAGACAATTTGATGAGGTCAAAAGAGCGAAATCAATGGGTCTAGAACCGGAAATAATAGATCTTTTAGGCAAAGACGAAGCTCGCACAATGCTCAATGCAACAGATATCGAATCGGCAATTTTCTTTTCCCCTGCTGCGACTCTAAACCCCTTCAGATTGGTTCGAGGTCTAGCTTCTGCTGTGGAAAAACTAGGTGGGCAGATAGCAGAAGCAACAGAGGTAACTGAAATTGAGGGTACGAGAATCACGACAACACACGGATCCGTGGACTCAGAAATAGTGGTTCTTGCAACAGAAGCATATACGAGAAACTTGAAAGGAAAGAAAAGGGATTACATACCTGCATACTCAAGGATGATAGCNACCGAACCTCTTTCTNAAGAGCTACTTGAGGAGATGAAACTAAACGCAGGGATGGCCTTTTCTGATGACAGATACAGTGTTATTTACGGAACCCTTACCGAAGACAATAGAGTTGCATTTGGTGGAAGAGGGACCCCCATTTATCAATTCGGATCAAAAATTTCACCTTATGCCGAAAGCGACGAGAAATCTCACCTACACGTTTATCACACGCTAGTAAATTTACTACCACAATTAGAGGGGACTGCAGTCACGCATCGTTGGGGAGGAGTTTTAGCTATTCCTAGAAACTGGCTTCCCGGCCTCAGGTTTGACCGAGATACCAGCACCGGNGTACTCGGCGGATATGTAGGTTCTGGTGTCGCTNCGGCTAACCTCGCTGGNCGAACGATGGCAGACCTCATTCTCAATAGAAAAACATCTCGAACTCTACTTCCTTGGGTCGGNAAGCAATCAAAAAAATGGGAACCAGAACCTCTTCGGTCCATGGGTNTTTTATCAAGTGGATCTCTCCTAAANTTCGCAGATACTTTCGAAACCATGACAGGGAGAACAGCTAAAACTGCAAACCTCGTAGCGAAACTTATAAGAGGTAGTTAAGAGCCCAATAGCTTCTAATTAATTACACGAAAGAATAGCTTCGTTTAAGATANTAATGCCTTCATCTATCTCATCAGGGGTTACGTTTAGCATCGGAGTGATCCTAATNACATTACCGAATGCGCCTCCCTTCCCTAGAAGAAGGCCATTTTGTTTACAGGCTTCTAAAAGCTCAGATGCCCTCTGTGGGTAGGGCTCGAATGTATTGTCATGCTCAGTTCTAACTGCTTCAAGAGCAACCATCAATCCCCTTCCTCGAATTTTAAGCCATGGAGCTTTATCTACTGTAGGTTGNAGTCCTTGCATGAGACGGGANCCCATTTCNGACGCATTCTGAAGCATATTTTGATTGATAAGTTCCTTGAATGTCGCTAAGCCAGCGGCACANGAAAGCGGATTACCACCAAATGTACTGAAATTNAGTGCGGTNATGTTTTCCATAATTTCTGCTCGCGCAATAACGCCGGCAAGAGTAGCTCCATTTCCTACACCCTTTGCGAAGGTAAGCATGTCAGGGATTATTCCGTGAGCTTCATAACCCCAGAAATGATCNCCTGTTCTTCCCCAACCGGTTTGGACTTCATCACTTATCAATAAGGTTCCATAATTNGAAAGTACTTTGTTCATTTCTCCNAAGAACCCATCGGGTGGTATCGCAAATCCACCAACTCCTTGGATAGGTTCAAAAATTAANCATGCAACATTTCCAGTAGTNGCGGTATCAAGGATTTGCTGAAGATCAAGCANGCAAGCTTTAGTAAATTCTTCATCAGTCATATTTTCGAACGGGCTACGTAATCGATATGGCCCCTGCACGTAGTTAACAGAGAGCCCTGATATCCGGGATGATAACCATGTTGACTGACTCGTCACTGCCTGAGTTGCGAAAGTTCTTCCGTGATAGCTGTGTCGCATTGCTAAGATTTCGTTCGAATTNCGAAAGCTTGTGGCCAGCATCAAAGCGGTATCATTTGCTTCGCTTCCTGAGGTGGTAAAGAAAACACGGGCGTCAGGGATACCTGATNCGGCGCCAATTTCTTCAGCGAATTCAATCATAGGTTCACTTAAATACAATGTGCTGGTGTGCAAAACCTTGGCTGCTTGGGATTGNATTGCCTCCGTTACAGCTGGGTTGTTATGGCCGATCATTGTTGTAAGGACACCGCCAAAGAAATCAAGGTACTGGTTATCTTCTANATCCCAAACATAGCTTCCTTGGCCTCTATCAATTGAAACTGGGGAAGTATAGAGAGGGTTAAGGTATGGAGCCATAATGGCCTTGTACCGGTTATGGAGTAAATCATTTGTTGACATATTTAAATCCTGATTTCCTACTATGAGGATATGACGGCAAGACAGGTTTACGTATGTTTTGTCAGAAGTTTTAGACTAGTTTGACAGGTTGTTCTCAATCCATTCTGCTATTCCCTCTTCGTCAACTGAGCCTATGANCAGATCCGCAGATGCTTTAACTCTTTGGTGGGATTGACCCATGGCTATGCCTGTACCTGCCCATTGCAGCATTGAGAGATCATTCATACCATCTCCGAAAGCAAACACATTCTCCTGCTTTAACTCGAGTTGTTGCGCAAGCCAAGCGAGGCAAGTTCCTTTCCCGCTTCCTGCAGGAACGATCTCAATCATTGGNAGACCTGAGTAAACAATNTCTANTCTGTCATCAATAATNACATCNTTTACTTTTGTAAACAGGTCATCCAATTTGTTTACATAGCTTGGATGGTAAATGAGGAGGTCTCGAACATCTGAANTTAAGACCTGTGCAATGTCATCTACTAACCGATCAGATGTTATTTCTATTCCGGGAACTAGTCCCTCAATGACTTTGGGTTCTGCAAATAATTCACTACCGATTCCTGCTCCTATTGCAACCCCATGTATGGAAGACCGGATAGTGGTGACTAGTTCTCTTGCAAGATCTGGTTGTATTTGTTCCGTATAGAGGACTTCCCCTAGACGGTTATACGCTTCTAACCCGTTTGTGCAAATTGCGTACTCTATGTCGGGAATAGCATCAATCACGTATTGAAGTTCNCTCCAGCTTCGACCCGTAGCTAATATCACTGTTGCGCCTTTATCTCTGGCTGAACNGATGGCTGTGACTGTGCGCTCCGTCAACTGACCTTGACTATTGAGAAGTGTTCCGTCCACNTCAAAAGCCAAAAGGGANCCTCTAAATTTCACGTTGTCCCCTTTCATGATTGAAATACAGCAACATTTTGGGGTGACGTAATTCATGAAAGAAGAGGGCGTCAGCTAAAAGGCTGTGAGTAAATNCTCTGACTACCGACCTTATATTAACTATCTTTGGCATTATTTAAATGTAGATGACTTATCTTTCAAAGAGGAATTCCTTCGGACCTGATTTCATTTCCTGNAATCATGNTGGAGAATAGAACNGTGAGNACTTTTAGATCAGNGCAAGTGAATAGGACTACGGAAGGTTTCCAACGCGAGTTTGNCTCCTTCCCTGAAATACTTGTGCGCTGCCCTGCACGAGTGAACTTGATTGGTGAGCATACGGACTACAACGATGGTTTCGTGCTTCCTATGGCCATACCTTTNGAAACTTTAATCGCGGCTTCACCATCAGGGGACAACATGATGANCGTAACATCTGAAGGGTTTGGATCAGTAAAGTTCTCTCTCGAAGATAACCCTATGCGAACTCCTGGTTGGGGAAGGTTTATCCACGGGATGGGNTCNTTCATGAGTCGCTCTCAGTCAGCACCCTTGGGTTGGAGTGGTTATATAAGTTCCACTATTCCTTCAGGAGCAAATTTGTCTTCNTCAGCAGCTTTAGAGGTTGCCAGTGGCACAGTTTTTAAATCTCTTGGGGCAATGGATGTCAGCTTGACCGAAATCGCCTTGTTAGGGAAACGGGTTGAAAATGAACTTATAGGNGTCAACTCAGGAGTTATGGATCANCTAGCTTGTGCTCTCTCACAACAAGGTAACGCATTACTANTTGANTGTTTATCCCTTGATACCTCACCTGTCCTAATCCCTGAAGGTACTGGTGTAGTTATTATGGATACTGGTACCAGAAGAGAGTTAAAGTCCACTTCTTATAACGATAGAAGGAAGGAATGTGAAGTCGCAGCATCCGCTCTAGGCTTTTCATCTCTTCGGGACGCATCAATGAGTGACCTTAAAAGTCTGACCGATGCTTTATCAAAAAGAAGAGCGCATCACGTAGTTAGCGAAAACGAACGCGTGTTGAAAGTCGTTAAATCATTCGCAGAAAACGATTCTGCAACTGCTGGCCATCTTTTCAATCAAAGCCATACAAGCCTTAAGAAGGACTTTGCTGTAAGTAGTCCTGCTCTTGACAGAATTGTTGAGATCGCTATTACAGGACCGGGTTGTTTTGGGGCGCGTATGACAGGCGGGGGGTTTGCAGGTTCAGCCGTAGCACTAGTTGACAGAGACCAGACAAATAATTTCTGTGACTTTGTTAGGGATAATTTTGAGTGCCCGGAAAGTCAACCCGCCGTTGCTTCAACAAGGATTTACCCTGTTGAAGCCAGTGCAGGTGTTTCAATTTTATAGGAGATTTATTGGAGCAGATCTAGCCCGTTTACATAGCCTTCAGGTCCAATGATGTCTGGCGGCAGAGAAGTCCCATCTGAATAGCCTATTTCAACAAATAAGGCTGAACCTTGACAAAGTGACTGAAGTCCAACGTCCTTGTAGACACATGACCAGCCAAACGACCCAACACCACCTCGAACGTTACCATCATCCATGGTGTTAATAATGTTTTGAGAATCGGANAGATTCTCNTAACCAATCTCTTCATAAAGNTCATGGATATCTAACATAGTGACCCATCCAAGNCCGGTAAATGAAGCTTCNGGAGCTTCAGGAGCATAGGTTTCTATTAGTCCATCGCGTGANTCNAATTCATCAAGTACTTCATCTGGTGCCCATACTTCACGGATTGTGTAGCCTCCNTTGTGGATGTAGCTTCCTACCATCAATTCGCCGACCTCAGCGTAAATATCGTCGGTATCGCATGTTGCGCTGTAAAACATTTTCTCAGCNGGTATNCCNAATTGATTCGCTGCTCTTATAACNGGGACACATTCATTTCCTGCAGCAAGCAACATGACAATATCTGCGTTAGCTGCAGCTGCCTGGCTTACAGGAGGGATCGCGTCTGTTAAAGGAATCGGAACATCAATAGCTTCATATTCGATTCCACGAGCATCNAAGATTGGAGCGAGGCCTGAATCAAGAGCAGCGGTAGCTGCGGGGTTTTGGTTTACNAGAACCGCTACCTTATTTACTCCCAAATCTTCTGCAACGAAACGAGCAGCTGCAGAATAGACTTGCACGCTTCCACCGTTGAAGTATCGAGCGTTTGGTTGGTCATAGTCGGCTGCGAATAAAGGCAAGCCCCCGATAATTGGGGTGTCGCCCATTGTTCCATAAAAATCAAATGCAACCGTCCAAATATTGACGCCGTTAATTACCGATATGAGATCACTTGTAGCAAGGTCCTGTGCGCACTCTTGTGCAGCGGGCACACTATTTTGAAGACACGTAACGAGTTCAACAGGGTGACCTTCGATNCCACCCAATTCAGCATTNATATAGTTAACGGCTCCTTCAATACCCAGCCTTATCTCAGGGAAGGACCCGATAGGGTCATTCTCTTGGTTCATTAAACCTATTCGAACTGCAGGCAGTGAGTAGTCTGCTTCAACCGGTTCATCGGCTTCATTTCCTTCTTCGCCGATTTCAGAAAGTTCCATTATCTCTTCGGGAGACAACTCCGTAATACAGGCTATGCTTGCTGCTTCAGCTGCCGCATCAGTTTGACTCTCTTCACTTGTAATATCTTCAAGGATTTCCTCGTACGTGAGCCCTTCTGAGTCGGCAACAGAGTCAACTATGCATGCAACATAATCGTCATTNTCAAGACCGATAATCGCGCTAATAAAGCCGATAAGAGTTTCGCGTGCATTATTACCGTCAGAGTCTTCACCGACTGACGAAGAGTCCTCTTCAGAGGTGCCATCAGATGAGGATGAAGCCTCTTCTTCAGGGATCTGTGAACTCTCATTATCTGAACTGCTATCTGACCCACCACAGGCAGCCACAATCAGTACCAAAATTGCGAACACCGCTATTAGCATTTTTTTCATTTTTCCCCCTAGCCTGCCTTTGGCAAAGCCTCTTCTTTCATTTGTTTAGATCTAGCCTGTCGTTTCGCCTGATTATCCCGAGCGACCTTTCCTGCTATCCCATCTGTATTTAGAATTGCGGTCAGTATTAAACCAACCCCTCCAACTAAGTTAGCGTAAGTTCCTATGCTGTCGCCAGAAAAGCCTTTTGCAATTAAAGCTACTGCTAACCCTCCCGGCGCTATAACGCCTGCTACCAAAGCCCCACTNACTGACCCTATNCCNCCTANATANGCAAATGCTAATAAGGCAAGACTGGCAAATACGCTGAAGGACTCTCCACTNATCTGCCCTCGAAGGTAAGCCATCATCGCTCCACCTAGNCCGGCTAGAAATGACGAAAACGCAAATGCCTGCAATTTGACTGCTGCACCGTTAACGCCACATGCTGCAGCAGCTCTCTCGTTGGCCCGAATAGCAAGAAAACGAAGTCCAGTCCCAGATCGNCGGATATTGACAACGAATAAGGCGCATAAGGCTGTCACGACAAGCANCATTATGCCGTATTCCCAGCGGTTGAAATCAGTTCCNACATTAGCTGCGAGGTTAACNCCAAATAGGTCAGGCGATTCAATAGGCAATGCCCCCGTATTTCCAATAAACCATCTATTCGTAAATAGAATGGTACCTAACGCCACGCCAAGCGCCATGGTAACAACTGCGAGTTGAATACCTCGGATACGTAGGGCTGGGATCCCAACGATTAGGCCCAGAATAGTTGCCCCTATAGCCCCGATAATTGGGGATACCGGAAAGGGAATACCAGTCTCTAAAGCTACTTTCCCAAGAATGAATCCGGCTATTCCTGCAAAAACGGCTTGAGCCAAAGACACTTGGCCAACGAAACCAGTGAGAATTACAATGGATAGCACAATAATCGTGGATGTAAGCGACTCATACAAACTCAGGCGGAGCGCTCTATCAAAAAAGAAAATCCCTAGAAGNGCTACACCACTTAAAATTACNGTTGCCGGAAAAACGTTCCGAGGTCTTGGAGCAAATGCNAATTTCACGTCTACCAAACTTGCACGCGTCGGGAGACTTCTTCCTCGGAAAAACAGTATTGCGACAATCACAATGAAGGGCAGAACATCTCGCATACCGGTTCGAGCAAAATCCGGCCACCAGGACTTTATCTGAAGAAGAGACAATTCGGAGCGAACCATTCCCAAAGCTAGACATGTTGCCGCCGTGACCCAGAAGGACCGTAAAGCGCCAACTAGGGCACCTGCTAATGCAGGGACAACCAAAAGCGTGTAGTTAACTGTGTTCACACCNTTTGATANNGACGCAGCCAANATACCGAAGACTGCTGCCACCACAGATGCAAGCATCCAATTACCCGCAGCAAGAACATTAGGAGAGAACCCAAGCAAGGTGGCTCCTTTCTCTTCTTCCGCTGCAGCTCTTGTCGCTAAACCAAAAGTCGTAGCCTTGTACAAAATAGTCAAGACTAACGCTGTGAGAATAACAATGCCTGCAAGCCAGAAGCGGTCTTGAGGAATCCGTGTACCAAGCACCGTAACAGTATCAGTCGGGAGAATCGCTCTGACTGTCTCATTTGATGTTCCAAACCGAAGCAGAACAAGCGACTGGAGAAGAATGAATACACCTACAGTAGCGACGACTTTCGCTAACAATGGGGCTCCTCTCAGGGGCCGAAAAACAAGGAGGTGAATTAATAGTCCTAACACTGCTGCCATAAGAAGGGCTATGAGAAAAGCTGGCCAAAAGGACGCCAACTCCCCCTTCTCAGGTGTCCCGAGCAAATTTACTCTGTCANATCCAAAAAAAGAGANCGGGAAAACAAAATCCCCNGTGTCNCGTAACTCATCGTAGATATANGTNGAGTACATCATCATTGCGCCGTGAGCAAAATTCAGAACTCCTGATCCTTGGTAGGCNAGCACTAAACCCAANGCNACTCCCGCAATAACCGCACCATCGCCAAGCCCTGTCAANAGATTNTGAAGGTAAAGCTCCACGTAAATTTCCCCCGAAAATTTTATGCCCGCAGTGAGTGCGTAAATGGTAATGCGATTAGATCTGTGCCACAGTANCACTTAGCACCACTAATTACCTAAACGGTGCTCAGGGGGAAATATGGCNACAACAGAAGTACCTGCATCNAACACAGACGANGGAAAGCCTTGGCACCTTTCAGGNAATAANGCCCCAGTCTTNNATGAACTCACAGTTACNGAACTTGAAGTTAAGGGAACTATTCCTTCAGAGTTACNAGGCCGCTATTTNCGAAATGGNGCAAANCCCCAATCTGGCANATCCGNCCATTGGTTTGTTGGAGATGGAATGATCCATGGGGTTGAGATATCAAATGGAAAAGCTAANTGGTACCGGAACAGGTATGTNCGGACNCCNATGTTTGATAACCCCGATAAAGACCGAATGGAANTGTACTTGGATATGGAAAAGGGCGGATTCAACTATGAAGTGAGCGTAGCGAANACAAGTGTCCTTGGACANGGCGGCAAAATATACGCNCTNGAAGAAGGNTCTTTCCCATANGAACTCANCAAAGACNTAGAAACCGTCGGATACCACGACTANGGTGGCAAGCTCACGACCGCTATGACAGCCCATCCTAAAGTATGCGGCGAGACTGGCGAACTCCTNATGTTCGGNTACAGCTCNNTACCGCCGTANCTGATGTACCACCGAATAAGTGCCNNTGGAGAACTTCTACAAAGCGANGAAATNACTGTCGGTGGGCCNACAATGATGCATGACTTCACCGTNACNCGAAACCACTCAATCTTCCTTGATCTCCCAGCAGTATTTGATATGGAGGAAGCNATGAGCGGNGGCATGCCAATCAAATGGAGTGATGACTATCCATCGAGGTTTGGGGTCATGCCACGAGCTGGAAAAGACNCTGATGTGAAATGGTTCGACGTTAACCCCTGCTATNTCTTNCACACNTTNAACTCATACGAAGATGGNGATGANATCGTCGTAAACGGATGNAGATTACGGGAAATNTGGAGAAATTCCTCNGATATCGCAGTNCCTGATGACCCNAACCCNGAAGATGCCCCNATGATGTGGGAATGGCGTCTCAACATGAAAACNGGGACTGTTTCNGAACGGCAGATAGACGANAANGGCAGCGAATTNCCAAGAATCNCNGANAGTCTNGTNGGACTCAAGAACCGTTACGGATANTGCCTNTCNATGGGTGATGGTGGCATAACGGGCGTAGACCAAGGTGGAGCAACAATCAANTACGACCTGTCTAATGGCGGNACTTCACAGACNCATAGTTACCCTGCNGGACATTTCCCAGGNGANNCNTCTTTCGTNCCTGCTCTAGGAGCTACCAACGAAGANGACGGGTACTTAATGACNTATGTCTACGCNGGNGATACNAANACTTCATACCTTGTCATCCTTGATGCAAGCAATGTAGCTGCAGATCCANTTGCGGANATCCANATACCTCANAGGGTNCCTACNGGTTTCCATGGAACATGGATTAACGATTGATAGNAACTANCTANTTCGCAATGAATCTCTCTGCCATTGCATGCCAGTGACGGATCTTGACCTCTTGGTATTTCGTGAGTGTNAGCCCATCAGCTCGAAATGTNTCTAAGCCCTTTTGNACTTTNGGGAGATTNAAGCTGTCNTGATGGAATACTCTCGCTAGATTTCCAATCACTGGGATAAGTTCAGTCCANTCTTGGTCTATGCCTAGTTCGATGTATTCGGCAGGAGCTGGTCTCTCATCACCTTCAAANTCCTCTGTGTAGATGCATTCCATTATGCACTCATCTACTTTCGTTCCTGCTGGTCGGAATCGGTAATTGATTCTGTTGAAAGCCCCCCAGGGGTGNAAATTAGGGAATAACGTGAAATACATGCTGTCATTNATTTCCGCATCGCAATAAGTATCGACATCTGGNACAGCAGAGCGTAGCCTTTCGCGGGCTACATGCGCAGCGAAAGCACGAGCCGTCATGCCCTCTGGAATCATAGCCATAGAGTCTTCATCTAATCTTTTATCCGTAATTGCATCAAAGATCTCTTGTTCCGTCGGGTCCCATTGGAGGTGTGGGCTAGGCGTACCGTTCGGAGTGATGGCTCGTGAAAAGTTTCCGAAGACATCGTACTGACTGTTGCAGTCCCCTGTTCCTGCCAGTATTTGCGGGTGAGTTGCGATTACATGGAAAGCTTCCATGAACGCCTCTTGTGCTACTTTCCAGTTGACAGGATACCTTTTTGCTACATGAGCAGAGACAAACTTCTTATGGGGTGCCCACTTTTCAAAATGCATCGGCAGGTCGCCTATATATTCGTAAAAGTCCTGACATTCGGGATCCATATTAATGAAGACCCATCCCTCCCATGTTCCTACTTTTACCTCAGGAAGGGAGAAATTCTCCGGTTGGACCTGAGGAAAGTCCCATGCTGTTGTCAAGTTCTCAAGTGTCCCATCTAGGTGCCATGCAAGAGCATGAAAAGGGCATCTGATAACTTCTCCTGCGTGACCACTACATTCTCTGAGTTGGCGGCCCCTATGGAGACATGCGTTATAAAAAGCTTTTATTTCATTAGGGGCTGATCTAACAACAAGAATAGACGTCCCAACGATGTCATATACATAAGTATCCCCCACGTTGGGAATATGCTCTTCTCGGCACGCCATTTGCCACGCTTTTTTCCAAATCTTTTCAACCTCCAGATCAAAGAATTCTTGGGAAAGATATCGTTCAACAGGTATGTTCATCGTTCCGAAGTCAACATCACTTGTAAGGCGAAGCATCGGGTTTACTTCGTGCGTATCAAGGTCTAGTAATTGCTGGTAGGT
>PAWI01000026.1 GCA_002713485.1 Acidimicrobiaceae bacterium | reverse complement strand
AAATCTCCCACAACATAAATCTAGAGCAGTTATCCACAATAAATGCTTCCAAACTCTTACAAATTAAATGCAAGGAAAACTGGTGATGAGAAAGATTAAAAGATCGCTAGAATTGATAGCTACCTAAATGCCCTTAAATACGATCTTTTAAGGAGGTGATCCCCATTCATCCAGACTTTAAAGCTGAACAGGAATACATTGAAAATGCCTATGAAATTCTTGAGAGGGCTCATCTAGAGGCAAAGAAACTTCATAACATGGTTGAATCTGGAAAGGGCGGCACGCATCAAGCGAGATTTGAAAAGGATGTCATTGCTGACCAAGTTGGTAAACGATTATCCCAGCTTGATATTGGCGATGCATCATTAGTTTTTGGTCGAATTGATCAGTTTGGTGAAGACGATATGAACGAGTCTTTCTATATAGGACGAATCGCTGTGTGGGATGAAAAGCAGGACCCGATCACAGTTGACTGGCGTGCACCTATATCTGAGCCGTTTTATAGGGCGACAGGTCGAGAAGCTATGGGATTAACCAGGCGCCGACACTTTGCTTCTAGAGGAAAAAAACTTTTAGGAATTGAAGATGAATTCTTTGGCGAAGACATTATTGATGATTCTGAGGCTCCTTATTTCAAAGGGAGGATGACTCTTGCCGCAACAATGGAACAAGCGCGAACAGGTCGACTTGGTGACATTATTGCCACTATCCAAGGCGAACAAGATGAAATTATAAGAGCATCTCTTGCTGGGCCTCTTGTGGTTCAAGGAGGACCAGGAACCGGTAAGACAGTGGTTGCTCTCCATCGAGCCGCTTATCTCCTCTATACCCACAGATTCCCACTTGAAGGCCAAGGAGTTTTAGTAGTTGGTCCTAATAGAGTGTTTCTCACTTATATTGAACAAGTTCTTCCATCTTTAGGAGAAGCAGGTGTGCACCTTGCCGTCTTGGGTGACCTTGTCCATCGAGCCAAGGTTCGGGGTTATGATTCCGAGGATGTTGCCCGGATAAAGGGAAATGCTGAGATGAGAGATGTAATCCGCAGAGCGATTAGAGATAGAGAGCGGCCCTTAAAGAAAGATCTTTTAATCGGTTATGGTCTTCAACGGCTGCGATTACGAGTTGAAGAGTCTGCACTTATAATTTCAGAAGCTAAACGTCGATACAAGCATCATAATGCCGCTAGAAGTTATGTTAAAAATGCTGTCTTTGAAGCTTTAGCTGCTAGTTCACGGAGTAACGATCTTAACCCAACGAAGTTGATGGCGGATCTAGGTAATATCACTGAAATTCGTGAAATTATGGAATGGATGTGGCCAACCTTAACGCCCGAGCACCTAATCCATGACCTTTTCGGAAGTAAGGCGCTATTAAAAAGCGCTGCACGCAATATTTTCGATGAAGATGAAATTCTAAAGCTATTTAGAGAGCGCTCCGATCATGCTTCGTCGGTAATATGGACCAAAGAAGACGCACCAATCCTTGATGAGGCTCAAGCCGCACTAGGCCCAAGGTCAGGACATAAAGAAGAGGATGCAATTAGAACATTTGGACATATTGTCGTTGATGAAGCTCAAGATCTTTCACCAATGGAGATTAGAATGTTGGACCGGAGATCGTTAAATGGATCTTTTACTCTCGTAGGTGATATGGCACAAGCTACTGGAGCTTGGGCTAAAGATGATTGGAATGAAATACTAAACGGGCTNTCTNCACTNAAGGAACCAAGATTNTCCTACTTGACTGTGGGTTATCGGCTTCCACAACCNACAATGGATGTTGCNTCACGAGTTCTAGCGGGAACCCANTATGAAAGCACTATTCCCAACGCCGTAAGGGAGCATGGCGAGGAACCNAAATTCATAAAGGTTGAGACCCCAGCGCGCCTATTGGGTTCGATAACCGCTCTAGTCAGGTCTGAACTGGACGAAAGCGACTCAGGAACGTTAGCGGTCATAACCCCTGAACAATATGTNAAGCCGCTTTCAGAATCATTTAAAGCATCCAGCATTGAGCACGGATTGGTTGATGATGGCGCATTGACCAGTCAAGTAACAATTGTTCCTGTTGACCTTGTTAAGGGTTTGGAAATAGATATTGCCATTGTTGTTGAACCAAGCGAGATATTAAATAGTGCAACGAACGGGGAACGTTCTCTTTATGTAGCATTAACTCGAGCTACGCGAAGGCTTATCATCATCCATGCAGAAGACCTTCCTTCTGTTTTATGAAATACGGAATAGCTTATTCGTGATTTATAGCGTCAAGGACTTTAAGTTTCGCAGCTCTCCGAGCCGGGAAGTATGCAGCAAGCGAACCAGCCAAACCAGCAATCAATAGATTTCGGATAATTAGCAGCCAAGGTATATCCAATTTTGATACGAAATCATCAGGAATTATTTGAACACAAGCTATTCCAAATACGAGACCAAGCCCCACCCCAAGCAGGCCTCCAAATAANGCAACTAATATCCCCTCAACACGAACCATTCGCTTGATTTGTTTTCGNGTAGCTCCAACTGCTCTAGTCAACCCAATTTCNTTTGTCCGCTCAAATACTGAGAGTGCTAGGGTAATCGCTACCCCCAGAACAGCTAGGACGACAGAAATAAATAAGAGAACACTAACAATAGTTACAGTCTGATTGATCTGATTNTCTGCTTCGTCCTTTACCTCTTCCTTCGTTTGCGCTCTCACCTGTTCATAATCCGCAAGTACGCTTTCCAAGGCTGCTCGTGCTTGAGCCTCGCTGATCCCATCTTTAATAAGCACACCTACAAAGTCATCCGTTTGCGGGATCAGATTCAAGTTTGATGCAAAGACTGATGAATCTACTAACCAACCAGAATCAATTACAGATTTAGAAGAGAAAATCCCCGCTACTACTAATTCTGTTTGCGTCTGGTCCATAAACTCAACGTTAATAAATGACCCAACCTGCAATGCGTATTTATTTGCCTCGTCCTGATGAAGGTAGAGCGCCCTATTTCCCAACAAAGAATCATTACTTATCTCAAGTCCGATATTGAAATAATTAGAAACCGAACCCAGATCAGCAGAGTAAATACGCTTTACGCTTTTATCGTCAACGGTTCGCAATCCTTCATCTGCGTATTGCATAGCTAGTACTTCATCAACTTCTGGAAGAGCGGCTATCTCTTTAGTGATTGTTGGGCTAAACCCAAGAGGTTCAGGTCCTAAACTCTCTCCTTGGACCCACCAGTCAGAAATCACGTCTTCTTCAAGAATATCTCCAACGGTCGCTTTTAAAGATTCAGAAACGACAGAAACTGTAGCGACTAAAGCCAAACCAATCATTAAAGCTGATGCTGCCGTTGCCGTACGTTCCGGATTACGCCCTGCATTGGCTCTAGCCATTTTGCTAGGGACACCAAGCCTTGCAGTTGGTGTTCCAAGAAGCCTCGTCACAGGTTCAGCGAAATAAGGGCTGAGCAAATTTATACCTAAAAAACAATTTAATGCAGCTGCACCTAGTAATCCGAGAAGCATAGAGGTACCGAAATCGGCAGTTAGCGCAAATGTTAGAAGTAGAAGGCCGACTCCGAGAAATGAGAATTTTCCAGCTAGAAATTGAATCCTGCTCAATCCAAGATAAAGCAATATGCCAGTTAATAATCCAAATAGAAGCATGAACAACCAATTATTGATCACAAACCCGAGGATAATCGAGAGAATCCCTAAGCCCGTCAGAACAACTCCAAGTCCTATATTTCTCTGAACAATATATTTTGAAGAAGAAGTGTTCCGAATTGCTGCCATTGGGGAAATAGAGCGTGCTTTCATGGCCGGCCACACAGCGGCAATTAAAGTTAGGCCAATTCCCAATAATGATCCAACAATAATCGTTGTGGCATTGATCGGAAGAGAATTCTCATCAGGGCCGAACTCCAAAGCCGCAAGTAATTCTTGTAATCCAAACGCAATTGGGAACCCTAATGCTATCCCGAAAACTGTAGCGAAAATACCTACACACAAAGCCTCAATAACGATCGAGTTAGTGATTTGTTTCCCCGTCGCTCCTAGAGCTCTTAGAAGCCCAATCTCCTGAATGCGTTGTCCAACAATTATCGAGAATACGTTGTAAATGATGAAAGCTGCGACGATTAGAATGATAAAAGCGAAGACCAGCAAAATTGTTCTAAAAATATTTATAAATTCATTGAAATTATCAGCTTGTTCCTCAACCAAATCCTCTACAGTTTTTACCTCTAAACCGGTCGGGAGAATATTCTCAATAGAATCAATCACGCTATTTTGGTCAACTCCAGGTTCAACACTCAAAGTTATGTCATCAAACCCAATTCCAGCATTGAATAATTCAACAGCAGCATTCGTGCTCATGGCGACAATCTTTGCCCCAACGACAGCATTCTCCTCAGGGTTAGCAAAATTAAAAGTCCCCACAAGTAAAACGTCACGTAGGCCCAATGGTGTTTGTAATTCATAAGTTTGGCCAACAATAAATGCATCATCAGAAGCCATATCTGTATCTACAGCAAACTCGGTGATCTTTGTGGGGGGTCTTCCCTCAGCGATATACAATCTTGGATTAACTGCAGTTTCTTCCCAATTAACACCGATATTTGGACCACGATTAGCTATTGCTGCAGAGCCGTCAGATTTATTTGGAATAATTCCAAACTCTATTACTCGAGGTTGCACTCCCGTAACACCGCTAATCTGGGAAAGCCCCTCAGGCAGATTGAGACTGATCGGTGCAGCATCTAGCCTGTTACCAAACGGAATTTCTGAACGAATCGCTAGGTCATATCCTGACTCGATGTCTTCGCTTAAGTTCCCAAGTGTTGTTCGGAGACTGTCGGTGAACACAAAAACTGCCGTCGTTAAAGCAACACCTATCAAAACAGCTAAGGAAGTAAGTAGAAAACGACCCGGTTTAGAGTAAGCGTTCTTGATTGCAAGTTGAAACAAAGCCATAGAATTTCAAGTGCCAAATGTCCGCATCTGGTCAATGACGCTATCTGCAGTAGGTTCGATTATTTCTCCAACAACTCTGCCATCTTCTAAAAAAATCACTCGATCTGAATAGCTTGCTGCAACAGGGTCATGAGTAACCATGACAATAGTTTGGTCCAGTTCTGTTGTAGCCAATTTCATAAATTCCAAAATTTCACTACCTGTTTTTGAGTCTAAATTTCCTGTTGGTTCATCAGCGAAAATAATATTAGGTTTACTTGCTAGAGCTCTTGATACAGCAACCCGCTGCTGTTGTCCTCCCGATAACTCATTGGGTTTATGGCTGAGTCGATCAGAAAGATTTACGACCTCGGTTACTTGATTCACCCAATCGGTATCAACCGCATTTCCAGATAAATCAATCGGTAAAGTAATGTTTTCTAAGGCATTCAAAGTAGGTACTAAATTAAATGACTGGAAGATAAAACCAACATTTGAACGACGAAGCAATGTTAATTCCTTCTCATTAAGTTCTGTCAAGTCAGTTTCGCCTATGAAAACCTTTCCGCTTGATAAATTATCTAACCCAGCCATGCAATGCATTAATGTTGATTTCCCCGAACCAGAAGGTCCCATAATGGCTGAGAATTTACCTGCTTGGAATGCTACGTCAACACTATCTAGCGCTGTAACGAGCGTGTCTCCTTTACCGTAAATTTTTGACGCGTTAGATGCACGTGCGGCGGGAGCTGAAACAACGGTGCCGTCGTTCATAGAAACCTTCTTTGGGGGTAATTGGTTAACTCTATCTTATTTGTTTTTGTAACCGTATCAGACGTTCACGGTCATCTACATATTGACGTATTCGAGATAACCAGATCAAACGATAATTTTCATAAACGTGTTGTTGGTGAGACAAATAGTCTGAACCATTTCTATCTGACCCAGAATCAGTGGATTCTGCGGATCCAATCATTGCAGTAAGTTCTGCTCCTATGACTGGTGACGGATGTTTAAGGCTCGCTTCTTCTATTGCTGAGAAAATATGAGATTTAACTTCATCCTCAACGCGATCACTCCTTCTAAGAATTATTGAATCAAGTACTTCAAAAAACTGCAATAAATCTCGCTCGTATTGAATATGCCACTTAGAAAGCGCTTGCCTATCTATCTTCACTTCATCTAATTCTGAATTTGATTTGTCAACGGGAGGTTTTTTCTTGCGTCTCTTTTGAGGTATCCGTAACTGAAAGATTTTTGATTCTGATTTTTCGCGACCACTTAACGACATCAGCAAAACAACAAGTAGACAAATGATTACGATTGCTATAGGGATTAAGGTGCTGGATGACATTAACAATTATCTTAGTTATGTCTCATTTTTATGCATGTCTATCACAAAGAGTTTTTTTCGTAAATGTTGCAGTTTGGCNCCCAGATTGTGTACTGTGACATATGACACACTTCTTCGACTCCAAGATGGTTAGTTGACCGGGGGGCTACAAACCATTAGGGAGTTAAACGGGTGGCTCAAAACAGTCGATGATCACCGGGGGTTAGATCATCGNCTGGCCACCTCCCGTTACGAAACGATCTTCACCTGAATTGGTTCAGCTTCCNAAGTTTGGGTATTGCCGCAGCTCCAACATGAATCACCCGGTTTCCCTCTCCAAGTTACGTCACAAATAGCACAGGAAATAGTCATACGTTTCCGTCGTATATTTCTAATCTTCCCTCTCTGCGGTTTCTGTGCCATATGCGGATCGTAGATTCATAATCCTTCCAAACAGCGGATGGTGTGGCCAAATACAAAATGCGAGGTAGGGTTACCACAATTAATTTAATTAGGTAAAGGAAATTTATGAGTGAATGCCCGAACGCAGATGGATCNAGTGAACGAGTAACACAGTTTGCAGNACANCCACCAATGTGTATTGACCCAACAAAGACTTATACAGCGACAATGCAGACCACCATCGGCGAAATGGTCATACATCTAGATGCCATTAATGCTCCTCTAACCGTCAACAACTTCGTTTATCTCTCTCGCTATCANTACTATGACGGGTTAATCTTTCATCGAATAATCAACGGATTTATGTGTCAAGGAGGATGCCCAGAAGGTTCCGGTCGCGGTGGCCCCGGCTACCGTTTTGAAGATGAANTACCTGCTCCAGGACGATATGAAATAGGGTCAATTGCCATGGCTAATGCAGGTCCTAACACGAATGGGAGCCAATTTTTTATTGTTACTGGACAGAGCGGAGTGGGTCTACCGCCCCAATATTCTCTCTTTGGCAAAGTTGTGAAGGGGCTCGAAGTCGCAGATGAAATGCAAAGAGTCCCAACTCAACCTGGAGACAGGCCAGTAACTGACGTCATAATCCAATCGGTAGTAATTGCTGAAAGTTAGATAAGAATAAAGTTCCTTTATTCTTCCTCATCCTCAAGTAAAGGGATGACAATTTCCTGACCCACTTGGATGAGATTGTAATCTTCAATCCCGTTCTCTGCAGCAAGNAACTCAATGGGAACACCATAGCTCTGAGCTATTTGGCTTAANGAATTCCCTGGTTGCACCGTGTGAATTAAAGGAGCAGGAGTAGGAATCACAATTTCAGCGGTAGGCGTTGGTTCTACGACAGTAGGTTCCTCAGTAGGCTCTTCTTCCTGNCTTTCTANAGGCGTTTCAACTTCTGACGTAGCTGGNGGAGCGTCATCTGAATCGCTNCNTCCGCAAGCTCCTAAGATAAANAAAGAANCTATTGTGACGCTCAAAATTTTTTTCATTTCATTCCTCGGTAGTGTCCTAGTGGGCAGGCTACCGCACGAATCTATTTTGGTCCAGACCAATTTTCATATTCAAAATGGCTATCAAATTAATGCATTGAATTAAACTTTTATAAGCCCATTAGCGCCAATTCATACATGTCAGGTTCGAGCGTTGCCGCAAAATTACCCCCAACAAGTATTTCGACATTATCAAAAGCCACATTCGCAGTTGTCAATGTTACCGATAAAGAGTCGGAAGTTTCGCTTCCGCTCGTAATAGTCACCCACCCACCACGGAGGNATCTATCAATGGCGAGAGTTTTCTCAGGATCAAAAGGNCCAGAAAATAAATCGTCTCTAAAAAAGAGAAGACCAATAGCGAGACTCTTAATAGAATAGGCACNATCTCGATCTGCGAAAGATTCAAGTTGAGCCTTTAAAAGATTTACTTCACTTGACTCCCCTGCGATGTCGACAATATTCCCGCCCCGAATCTGGAAAACAACAGGACTTTTAACAATATGAACTGCATTGTCAACGATGTCCCCAGGCATAAGAACGATTTCACCATCTAACTTTTCTATGAAAGGGAAAAGTTCTACAGAACCAGAGGGCCATTTCGTATTAAGTCCTGTTTCTCTGGGGACACCGATATGGCTTCTTGATACTAAATTTTCAGTAGCAAACTGAAGGTTGGTTCCAGTTTCAGAATGCACAGAGATAACGTCAGTATTCGGTAATAGCGCTTTTATACGGTTTGATCTTTGTATTATGCCCGCACTTGTCACTGAATGGCTGTAAGGCTCAAACCTGGAGTCACTAATACTGAGGAGCAACTTTTCAGCTAACAATGATTGTTGAATAATCTCGTCCGAAAAATTCATTGCCAGATTGATTACCAAATCAGCTTGAGACAGACCGTTGGAAATGCNCTCACTTTGTAAATTTGTTAGTGTTGTATTCTTCTGATCCCATTGGATATTGAAGAAATCGTATTTGCAACCTAACAGTTCCAAACCAGATTGGGTTTTAGATTTAAGACTGTCAGAACTTAAATCATCGGTGAGAACTGCAACAAAAGAACTTTCGTTAACTCCGCATAATTCAAATTGTTGTGAAAGTGTTTCAGATGAAAACCAGGAAATGATTAACCTCCTCCGTGTCATTATAATCTTAAATGAAAAGCCACCATTCGCCTCTCTAAATAGAAGAACACTAACAAAAGCTCTACGGAATGCCTTATAAGTTTTTTAACGGGAGAAATTATTTATTCCCTTAAATTAGGTTCAGGTCCCTTGATTACAAAAATTCATTGATAGTCACAACGCTAGTCAATTTAATGATGTATTTTCTTCTCGTGGGAAGGACTGACTTTTGTAACCGCGTAGGATGCGCTCGAGAGGCAGATTGCGTATTACTTATGGTTCCGCAGGCAAGAAAGGCGTGGCTTGTCGATATCGATCATGAAAAGGCAATTGACGGTTCACCTTTATGTGAGATTCATGCCAGCAGGGTCACAGTGCCAGAAGGCTGGGAGTTAATTGACGAACGCTCTACTGGGCGGAAAAAGGCTAAGAAGTCTAAAAAAGCTGCCAAGCAGAAAGTTGCACAAGCGAAAGCAGAAGCTGAAATACTCAAGGAAGCGTATACCGAATCTGAAATTGACCCAGAAATACCAACAGAAGATGCTCCTATTAATCAAGGTAGCTTATTAGAAGAGAATGTAAGTATTGATGAGACTTCAGAGAACATTGAAGAGTTAGTCTCTGAACCATTTGAGGAAGCTTACCTTCATATAGTGCCTGATGACTTTAGCGATGAGGAAGTCACTCAAGGTTCGTTCTGGGATGACGATCAAGATATGCAGCCAAGTGAAGAAAAGCCATTGTTGCAGAGAGCTTTTAGGGTCGTAAACGACGAATAAAACAGTGGGANCGTCTTGTTGTCACAACTGTCGCTAAAGGCACTAATGTCATTGTATGACTGATAACGAAGGTTCAATAACTACAGAAATTAAAGANCATATTCTCCTCGTAGGCCTTAACCGTCCGGAAAAGATGAATGGGTATACACCAACAATGGCCAATCAACTAGTGGCTGCGTTAACAGAACTTGATAGCAATGATGAGTTGTGGGTCGGTGTTATCTTCGGACATGGGGATCACTTCACTGCGGGACTTGACTTACCAAAGTGGACAGAGAGAATGTTGGATAATGATCGACCTCAGACAGATCAAAGCACCCGAATTGACCCATTTGCTTTAGGCCGTGCATGTAGGAAACCCATAATCACAGCAGTTCAGGGAATCACGTATACATTTGGGATTGAGTTAGCTCTCGCAGGGGACATAGTCGTCGCTGCTGATAATTGTCGTTTCTCGCAACTAGAGCCAGCTCGCGGGATACATGCGACAGGTGGGGCTACCATTCGTTTCGTTCAAAGGGGCGGCTGGGGTAATGCAATGTATCATCTTTTAACGAGTGATGAATTTGATTCTGAAGAAGCATATCGCATAGGGCTTGTGCAGGAAGTAGTTCCAGCTGGTTCTGAACTTAATCGGGCATTGGAGTTGGCAGAACGCATTTGCGAAATGGCTCCACTTGCCGTTCAGGAAACAAAGGCTTCATCAAAGCGCTTTCTTGATGAGGGGTTTCGTGCTTGTGTAGATGCCTTGGGGACTGTTCAGTCTAAGTTGATGGCTTCAGAAGATGCAGAAGAGGGAGTAGCATCTTTCATTGAACGAAGATCAGCTAAGTTTAAAGGCCGATAAGAGTTAATTTGGAACCCTATATACCTCGATACGCTAAACCAGCTCAATCAAATAGCACTAAAGTTCTGCGCTGGTTATTGCCTATGATTTTGTTTGCGTTAGGGGCTGCACTTGGAGCGTGGGTCTGGGTCGGGACTCAAACCACAGAGTCAATCGAGGAAGTTTTTCAAATTCCAGAGCCGACACCCACACCAATTATTCCTCCGGTATTGGAACCTACTCCAGAGCCTCTGCCAACTCCAACGACGGTTCCTGAACCAGACCCCTACCCGGGATGGGTTGATCCTGCATCTGTGGGATCTCCTTGGGGAACTGCTGTTGAAGGACTTCTTACGTTTCGTGGGAATCCAACTCGAACTTTTTACGGGACAGGCCCCATACCAACGAATCCTGAATTGAAATGGCAATATCCCCGCAACAGTCTTCTTTGCGGAATAACTATGCTTGATTACCAAAATGAGGAATGGTGCGGTTTAGGGTGGACAGGTCAACCAGCTATCTTTGAGAGGGATGGTATAACATGGACTGTTTTTGGTGCATTGGATGGTGCTGTGCATTTCCTTGATGCCAATACTGGAAATCAGTTATTGAAACCCTTTCAAACCGACGACATCATAAAAGGGTCAGTCACTGTTGATCCAGATGGCTTCCCGATTGTGTATGCGGGAGGTCGGGATGATCTACTACGGCTAATAGCAATTGATCGTGGCGAGCCGTTTGTTTTATGGAGTCTCGACTCAGATACTGTTGAAGGAAGTGTATGGAACAATGATTGGGATGGTGCGCCTCTAGTCATTAATGACTACTTGTTTATTGGTGGTGAAAACTCTGTCTTTCATATTGTCAAACTTAATAGGTCCTATAACACGGAAGGTTATGTTGTAGCGGAGCCAGAATTAGTCTTTGCAGCTCCTGGGTATGATGACGACCTCATAAACACTGTTGGGAGTAACGTATCAATTGAAGGGTCAGTCGCAATTAGTGGGAACACTGCATATTTCGCTAATTCTGGTGGGCTTGTTCAGGGGTGGGATCTGTCATTGCTTTCAGTCGGTGAAGACCCGGTACGAAATTTTCGATACTGGGTAGGTGATGATGTTGATGCAACAATCGTTGTAGATGAAGAAGGGTATTTGTACGTTGGAGTTGAATACGAAAGGGGCTTCAACCGTTCGTTTGAGGTTGGTCAATTTATAAAACTGGATCCGTCAACCCCTGATGACCCCTTTGTTTGGTCAATCTTTGATAATGAAGAATTACCAGACGGCGTTTGGGCAACCGCTGCTCTCTATAAAGATCTAGTAATAATTGTTACTGACTCGGCGCGAGTTATAGGAATAGACAAGGTCACTGGCGAGATCCGTTGGGAATTCCTTATCCAAGGTCCGTTGTGGAGTTCACCCGTCGTTGTAGATGACGTTTTACTTCAAGCAGATTGCAGCGGTTATTTAAACGCATATGATCTAGTAGATACGGCCGTTCAACCTCAACGAATCTGGCGTTTTCCTGTAGGGAACGGTTGTCTTGAAGCAACACCTGCTGTCTGGGATGGCAAGATAATTATCGGTAATAGGGATGGGAAAGTGATCATGATCGCTGAAGAATGAGTGGTTATTGACTGCGGTTTTCAAGAAATGGGTATTGATTGCGAACCTCTGAGACGACTGTAGGGCTAACATCACCTACGAGTATTTCAGTTAGACCGGATTTCGCAGCTATAACCTCAGCGCCAAGTGGGTCAATCAGGTGCGAATCCCCTGAGTACCTAATTCCATCGCCAGATCCGACTCTATTCACCCCCATAACATACGCTTGGTTCTCAATGGCACGAGCAGTAAGCAGTGACTTCCAATGGTGCGCACGAGTTTCAGGCCAATTTGCAATAACTACATACAAATCTGTTTTGGGTGCCAAGTCCCAGAAATCAGGCGCAAAACGTAGATCAAAACAAATAAAGAAACTTACTTCCGCTCCAGCGATATTTAATGTAAGTGTTTCCTGACCAGGGCAATAATGGTCGTCTTCTTTAGCGAAAGTAAATAGATGTTTTTTGGCATACGATTCAATTGAATTATCTGGATATGCAATAACAAGATAGTTATGCGGTTTCTTTTGCCCGTCAGCTATTGCTGGTACGGAACCACATATTGGTATGCCAGTTCTTTCGGCCTCGTTAATGAGGAAAGAGATGCTAGGGCCATCTGTGCTCTCGCTAATCGTTTCTGTGTTCATTGAGAAGCCAGTACTGAAAAGTTCTGTGAGGATGATTAAATCTGGGCTTGATTCTGCAGCCTCGTATATGAGGGGACGCAGGTTAGTAAAATTCTTTTCCTTATCTTCCCATACTATGTCGTGCTGTATCCCCGCTACTTTCATATGAGACTCTCTAAAGTTTGAAGTCGCTCAACAGCTTCTTCAAGAACATTGATTCTTTTGCAGAATGCGAATCTTATCAAAGTGTTTCCGAGTGCTTTATTGTCATAGAAGACAACGTTAGGTACTGCCACAACACCACACTTAAATGGGAGGTCCAAACAGAACTGTTTNCCGTCTTCGTACCCAAGNTTNNCNATGTCAGCNGTAACNAAGTAGGTTCCNTGTGGAGTAAATGTNGTCAAACCAGCNTTTTCTAANCCNTGNGATAAACAATCACGTTTTNCNNTCATATCTTCAAGGAAGTTNTCAAAGTANTNGTCAGATAGGTTAAGAGCNTCAGCAATAGCATGTTGGAANGGNGCTCCATTTACGTACGTNAGGAATTGTTTTGCTGTNCGAACAGTNTNNAAAAGAGCTGGNTGTGNGCANACCCANCCAATTTTCCAACCNGTNAAACTGAAAGTTTTNCCTGCTGANGAGATTTGNATNGTTCTATCGCNCATNCCGGGATATTGGATTAAAGGNATATGNTGTCCTTCNAAAACAAGATGTTCNTANACNTCATCNCANATNGCTACTAANTCATGTTCAATNCAAAGGTTCGCNATTTGGCTTAATTCNTTATGAGTAAATACTTTTCCNGTCGGNTTGTGGGGTGAATTCAGCAATANGGCTTTNGTTTTNGCATTAANNANCTTTTCCANNTCATCAANANTAAAGCTGTAATCNGGAGTGTTNAGTGTGACCACGCGACGNACGCCGCCTGCNAAAGCNATAGAGGCAGCGTATGAATCNTAATANGGTTCNAANGTTATTANTTCATCNNCTTGTTCGCATATNGCTANTAGAGATGCNGCAATTGCTTCAGTCGCACCGGCGGTTACGAGAATNTCGGTTTCAGNNTCAAANTCCAAACCGTAGAAACGCATTTGGTGATTNGAAATAGCGTCTCTTAGCTTTTTNANACCNAATCCNGGTGGGTATTGGTTATGNCCNTCTCTAATNGCAGTTATTGCTAATTCAGCTATNTCTTGNGGNCCATCGGTATCNGGNAATCCCTGTCCAAGATTGATNGCACCTGTCTNTANNGCNAGTGNAGACATTTCCGCAAAAATNGTTTCTCCAAATTCACGCATTGAATCTTTGATGTANGGNTCCCCTGAATGTTCCACGTTCATAGGCTACTCGGAACTATTCNTNNAGNCAGTTACAAATTCTTCAAATCATGCTTGCAAGCTTTGCATAAAAGNTTNTCTNTTTGATTGAACAATTNTGTGAATATCACATTCANGATGGTGGTCGTTAACGATTCCAGTTGCTTGCATGAATGAATACACCGTAGTCGGACCTACCCAAGTCCACCCTCGATNTTTAAGNTCTTTACTTATTGCTTCAGACAGCGATGTCTTTGCCGGTATTTCGTCATAAAGANCTTCAGTAACGAATTGACTGAAATACCAGAAATAGTTCTTCAGTGAACCCTTTTCACTTATGAGTTCTTTGGCGCGATGCGAATTNTTGATTACCGACCTGATTTTTCCTTCGTGTCGGACAATGCCAGCGTTACTTTTGAGAACTTGAATNTCTTTTTCCCCGTATTTTGATATTTTATTGAAATCGAAATTAGAAAATGCTTCACGAAAATGCTCGCGTTTACGAAGAATAGTGATCCAAGCCAAACCGGCCTGAAATCCTTCAAGGCTAATCTTTTCAAATAATTTCTTGTCGTTACCTTCTGGGTATCCCCATTCTTTGTCGTGATACTCGATGTATAGTTCGTCATTTCCTGGCCATGCGCATCGTGAGACTCCATTTGCATCTATGGTGATTCCGTGAACCATGTCAGAATCATAATGAAACCCAAGAGATATTTCCTCTTCGGCTTGATTACATCAGTTGCCTTTACTAAGTAAGAAGAATGGACTTAGAAATACCTATAACGCTTGATGGCTTTACCTCTCAATGGTTGACGACTGCTTTTGAACATGATGGCAGAGGGTATGGGACAGTAACTGCAGTACGTGCTGAGCGGATAGCAGTAGGGGAAGGATTTCTTGGAGAGTTAGCCAGGCTTCACCTTTCATATGCTGAAGGAAATGAGGGTCCACAAACACTGATCGCAAAAATACCCACAACTGACGGGGCGCTTAAACCTCTTGGGGTAATGCTCGGCGTGTATGAACGAGAGTCACTATTCTACGAACAGGTCGCATCGAAACTTGAGATAAGAATTCCCGAAGCCTATTACAATGGAAGAGATTCAGATAATGCTAACTATGCGCTATTGCTTGAGGATGTAGGTCATTACAGGTCGGGCGACCATCTAGCTGGGGCGAACCTACCTGATGCTATTTCTGTTATGGAAACGGCTGCCAATATTCATGCCCGGTGGTGGGATAGTGAGGAATTATCAGCTATGGAATGGGTTCCTCCATTAGATAGCCCTATTAATATGGGATTACAGGGATTGTATGAACAGTCATGGCCAACTGTTATGGATAGGTACGGACATCTATACCCTGATTGGTTGCCATCAAAATTGGAAGAGTTTATTCCGGAGGTCTCAAGTTGGCTCATCAGTTGGGCTGAACAGAGTCGTACACTCACCCATAATGATTTTCGATTGGATAATCTCTTGTTTGATGATGAGGGACCTCAGCCGAAAGTAGTTGTGATTGATTTTCAACTTGTTGGGAGAGGAGATGGTTCCGGAGATATTGCGCCGTTCTTAGGATGTAACTTAGATATTGATTTGCGCCGAAGCGAAGAACTCATGTTGTTACAAAAATATTTTGACGTAATGCAGAGAAACCATGCCGGGCATGAAACTTTTGATGATCTTGTCCGTCAAATAGACACTGCACACCTTTTCTGGCTTATTAATTGGGGCAATACTGCAGTTACTGCTGATCAGCCTAATGAGCGTGCTGTTAATCTATTCAATGCGGTCCTTCAACGAAGCATTGCAACTGTTGTAGACAGAGACAGCGTCCAATACATAGGGACAATGAATGACTAACGTAAGATTCATAGATAGAGAAATAGGTATGTATGGATAGTTTGCGATCTCAAGCTATAGAGATCATTAAACAAAAGGGTTTAAAGAGGCTTCCTGAGCCAATCCAATTGGCTTCAGGTGCGATGAGTCAGGATTTCGTTGATGGGAAACTTGCCACAGCGCATTTCGATGATCTTGAGATTGCAAGTAGAGCGATAACTGATGGAATCTTGCTTCAGGGTATTGAGTTTAATGTTGTCGGTGGTCCTACTCTTGGGGCAGATGCGTTGACTATAGGAATAGCTGGAATTCAACGTTGCCGTTGGTTCTTTGTACGTAAGGAACCAAAGGGGCGAGGAACGAACAAACTCATTGAAGGTTCTCCGATAGGGGACGGCGATCGTTGCTTGGTTGTTGAAGATGCCATAACAACTGGAGGTTCACTTCTTAAAGCAATTGATGCTGTTGAGGAAACAGGAGCAACNGTTGTAGCCGTTGCCACACTTGTGGATCGTGGAGATATTGCNGCGCCGCAATTGAAAGAACGAGGAATTACNTACTTTNCATTAGCTACNTATAAAGATTTAGGCATAGATCCTGTTCTTCCTCCTGATTGAAAATACAGAGGGTAGAACCTAAGCTTAAGTAAGTTCAGGGGAGAGACATGGCAGACTTGGCAGGTAAGGAAGACGTAGAGATTCTTGCCGACAAAGATCCAGGAGTAGGTTTGCCCGGGAGAGTTTACCTTCCTGGCTACAGCAGAACGATGGGTCCGCAGACTCATTTATTTGCAGAACGAGAGCGTTTACAGTCTCTNACGTGGAAAAATTTTGATGTCAANCAATTATCTCCCACTATTGGAGCAGAACTTGTAGGCCTTGATCTNTCNCAAGAACTCTCAGATGAGGTAATCAGTGAAATCCAACAGGCACTTTGGGACTTCAAGGTAATTTTCTTTCGTAATCAAGANATTACATCAGACCAACAAATACAGTTCGCCCAACGTTTTGGCGAACTTGAAATACATCCCTTTTTGCCACCCAATACTGAAACTCCGGAACTAGTCAGATTTGAAAANAATGCAAATGCCGCAGGTTACGAGAACCAGTGGCATCANGATGTCACTTGGAGAGAAACACCATCCCANGGAGCTATTCTCAGAGCTATTGAAATTCCCCCAATTGGNGGAGACACACTTTTCGTTGATGCAAATGCGGCTTATGAAGGCTTAACTGAAGAAATAAAAGGTGAAATTGATTCTCTTTATGCCATACATGATTTCTTGCGTGCATTTGGTAGACAAGTCCCAAAGGAAAAACTATCTGAGATGCGTGAAATGTATCCATTAGTTAAACATCCAGTTGTAATTAATCATCATCAAACAGGAAAACCTCTNCTGTATGTCAACCGGATCTTTGTTACCGCAATTGAAGGTTATGACGAAGAGNAAGGGTTTGAACTTATCGATGAACTNTGCCGTGAGTTCGAAGTTCTTGAATACTCCTGTCGTTTCAAATGGGAAAAGAATTCTATAGCTTTTTGGGATAATCAAGCTGTGCAACATTACGCGACAAGCGATTATTCTCCACATATGCGTGTAATGGAGCGAGCGAGCATAAANGGTTCAAGACCAAAACGAATACGGTAGAACCCAACTACNCACTTTTTGGGAAATCTCNCTAAACATCGGCTCAGAAGGTTTGGAAATCGCATCCTTGGTCCTATCGTTAANCANGTAGTTTCGGGGTCACATAAAGCCCCAAACTTTAATAACAATAAATTTTTTTAGTGTGCGAGGAGTACTAGAAGATGAATTTGCACCCACGGGAAGATCGGATTGTAGTCCGTCCGGGCGAATCCGAAGAGACAACAGCTAGCGGATTAGTTATCCCAGATACAGCGAAAGAAAAACCACAACAAGGTGAAGTCTTGGCAGTAGGTCCAGGAAAGNGATCTGAACAAACCGGAGAACTCATTCCGGTAGATGTTGAGGTCGGAGACACCGTTGTTTATGCAAAATANGGTGGAACTGAAATAAGCAGTGGTGGTGAAGAATTATTAATTCTGTCTGCGCGCGACGTTCTCGCCGTAGTGAAATAGGTAGGTAAATATGTCAAAAATTCTTAAATTTGATGAAGATGCACGTCGCAANCTCGAGGCTGGTGTTAATCACCTCGCTGATGCGGTAAAAGTAACTCTCGGCCCCAAAGGTCGTAACGTTGTTTTAGATAAAAAGTTTGGTGCTCCAACNATTACAAATGACGGAGTTTCAATAGCAAGAGAAGTAGAACTTGAGGACCCCTTTGAGAACATGGGTGCCCAACTCGTTAAAGAGGTAGCTACTAAAACGAATGATGTCGCTGGTGACGGAACGACTACAGCGACTGTTTTGGCTCAAGCCATGGTAAAAGAAGGCTTGCGAAACGTAGCTGCAGGTGCAAACCCAATGGTGCTTAAAAAAGGAATACAGGCAGCTGTAGATGCAGCAGTCGATTCTATTGGCTCACAGGCACAACAAGTTGCTGACTCAAAAGATCAAATAGCTAACGTGGCATCAATCTCCGCAGCTGATGAAACTGTCGGAGANGTCATTGCAGAAGCTATTGACAAAGTAGGGAAAGACGGAGTTGTAACTGTTGAAGAGTCAAACACATTTGGAATGGACCTTGAATTCACAGAAGGTATGCAATTTGACAAAGGNTATCTATCGCCGTACTTCGTGACAGATCCTGAACGACAAGAAGCCGTTCTTGAAGAACCATACATACTTTTGACACAAGGAAAGATTTCATCCGTACAAGAAATGTTGCCAGTTCTCGAAAAGGTTATGCAATCAGGTAAACCATTACTCATCATTGCTGAAGANGTTGAAGGTGAAGCACTTGCAACCCTAGTGGTAAATAAGATTCGTGGAACCTTCAATTCTGTAGCTGTNAAAGCACCAGGCTTTGGTGAACGAAGGAAAGCTATGTTGCAAGATATGGCAATCCTCTCCGGTGGACAGGTCATAGCTGAAGAAGTAGGGCTTAAACTTGATGGTGTAACACTTGATCTTCTTGGAACTGCAAGAAAAGTAGTTATCACAAAAGACAATACAACCATCATTGAAGGCGCTGGTACTCGAGATGATGTTGAAGGTCGAATCTCACAAATTAAAGCTGAGATTGACAATACGGACTCAGACTGGGACCGTGAAAAACTTCAAGAACGTTTAGCAAAACTCAGCGGCGGAGTAGCCGTGGTTCAAGTTGGCGCAGCAACTGAAGTTGAACTGAAAGAGAAAAAGCATCGAATTGAAGATGCTTTGTCAGCGACTCGAGCTGCTATCGAAGAAGGAGTTGTCGCCGGTGGCGGAACAGCTCTACTTCGAGCACGAACAGCAGTTGATGANGCAGCTGGCAAACTTCAAGGNGATGAAGCCACAGGGGCCCGAATGGTTTCTACAGCCCTAGCAGCACCGGCGAAACTCATTGCCGAAAATGCTGGGTTTGAAGGATCAATTATCGTTCGGGAANTAGAAGATGCAAAAGGNAANGTCGGATTCAATGCCTCGAAAGGTGAGCATGAAGACCTTGTNAAAGCTGGAGTCATTGACCCAGCCAAAGTAACTAGAGCAGCCCTACAAAATGCTGCGTCTATTGCTAGCCTTCTTCTCACCACCGAAGCACTAGTTGCCGACAAGCCAGAACCTGAACCACCAATGCCAGCGGGAGACCCGATGGGTGGCATGGGCGGTATGGGCGGAATGATGTAATCATCCACCCTNAAAGAAATTTGGGCCGGATAAATCCGGCCCTTTTTCTTTTTTGCACGTAAACAGCATTACTCTTAGTAGCATCACATATATGGATGAACGACCAAAACCTGACCCTGAAAAACTACTGTCTCAATGGAACGAATGGGAAACAGGAGAGACCCCTCCCGGAAGAGTCATGAGCAATTTAAAGACAGGCGGATTGCCGGAACTTCTTGAGAAGATAATCAAAGAACAAAAATAGTTATGGAACAGGTGCGGGGAGGACATCAGAAAATCCCCCGACCCCAAAATTGGTTTCTGGGACTTCCACCTCCATGGGNAAAAATTGATCATAANAAACTTACGATGGATTCCATAGAGGAGTCATTTCGCCGAGCAAGTCAGCCACAACCGAGCATTGCAGATTATGAACGAACATCATCGGTCATGATACCTCTCTACGAACACGGTGATCAGGTTCACATGATTCTGACCCGACGATCAAAGATGATGCGGCACCATACCAGTGAAATAAGCTTTCCCGGAGGAAACAGTGAACCTCAAGATACAGATGAGTGGTCAACGGCGAAACGGGAAGCTCATGAGGAAATTAATTTAGATCCGAGTCTTCCAAAGAAGATAGGAATTTTAGACCCTTTCGTAACCGTCGGAAGTAGATCATTTGTAACTCCTATAGTGGCTACTCTTCAAAAACTACCGGAACTTAAAGCTAGTCCTCACGAAGTTGAGAAAATACTTTATGTTCCAATCAGCGAGTTTCTTCTCCCCGATGTATACCGTGAGGAAGTTTGGGAGTTAAGAGATGGACAACAAAGAAATATCAATTTCTTTGAACTGATTGGCGACACAGTTTGGGGAGCTACAGGATCAATGATCAAACAATTTTTGCTCATAATTTTAGGACTTCAACATAATGACGAAAGTTCTAAAAGAAAGCAGTTCTGAAACTAAAGACCATCAATACCAAATGCGCCAACTTCGCTACAATGAGCCTTACTCCCCAACGAAAAGAGTGATTACATGGCAGAAGTTGAAGTAGGACTCGGGAAATCTGGCAGGAGAGCATACGGATTTGATGACATTGCTATCGTCCCGAGTCGGCGTACACGAGACCCTGAAGATGTAAATATTAAATGGGAAATCGATGCCTTCTCATTTGATCTCCCTCTTATGGCATCAGCTATGGATGGCGTTGTCAGTCCCTCCACCGCTATAGAAATAGGTCGCCTCGGAGGCGTAGGTGTACTCAATTTAGAGGGCCTCTGGACACGGTACGAAGACCCATCAAAAGCCTATGAAGAAATAGCTCAACTTCCCTCAGGTCAAGCTACCGCCCGAATGCAGGAACTATATTCAGAACCGATTAAACCTGATCTGATAACGGAACGAATAGCAGAAATAAATAATGCAGGCGTAATATCATGCGCATCAATCACTCCTCAACGAACAGAAAAGTATGCTGAAGAGATCCTCCAAAGCGAACTAGACGTACTCGTGATACAAGGAACCGTTGTAACTGCAGAACATGTATCAAAAACTAAAGACCCACTAAACCTCAAAACATTTGTACGAGATTTCCCAATTCCCACTATTGTTGGCGGTTGCGCTAGTTATGAAGCAGCACTTCACCTAATGCGCACTGGGGCAGCAGGAATCCTTGTCGGCGTCGGACCAGGTCACGCATGCACCACAAGAGGTGTCTTAGGAATAGGGGTACCCCAAGCAACAGCCATCGCTGATGCACGTGCAGCAAGAACACGCCACCTTGACGAAACAGGAGTATATGTACATGTCATAGCTGATGGCGGCATGGCCACAGGGGGAGATATCGCAAAAGCAATTGTCTGTGGAGCTGATGCTGTCATGGTCGGGTCACCGTTAGCAGCAGCAACGGAAGCACCCGGACAAGGATTTCATTGGGGCATGGCAACATTTCACCCCACTCTTCCACGCGGAACACGTGTAGAAACCACAACCCGAGGCACACTTAAAGAAATACTCTTAGGCCCTGCGACACAAAATGATGGCCGCCTGAATCTCTTCGGTGGTTTACGCAATTCAATGTCAACATGCGGGTATCAAACACTCAAAGAGTTCCAAAAGGCAGAAATTATGGTGGCCCCTGCCCTGCAAACGGAAGGAAAATACCTTCAGAAACAGCAGGGCGTTGGTATGGGGTGAAATTTCCACATGGATTTCACTAGACTTACAGGTACCTACCCGAAAGTAATCTAGTGAGTACAGACACACCGACAGTTCTTGTTTTTGACTTCGGCGCTCAGTACGCGCAACTAATTGCGCGGCGGATACGTGAAGCAAACGTTTATAGCGAAATTGTCTCTCATGAACTAACAGCTAAACAGATTCAAGAAATACGACCAGCAGGAATCATCTTAAGCGGAGGTCCCAAGTCAGTTCGGGTTGAAGGAGCGCCAATCATTGACCCAAACATCTATGACTTAGGGATACCGATCCTTGGTATCTGCTATGGAGCTCAGTTAATCGCGAAACAGTTGGGCGGAACAGTAAGCCAGTTTGATGCAGGTGAATACGGTCGAACAAACATGGTCGTTGTTGGAGGCCAGTTGCTAGAGGGACAACCCGAAGAACAAAGTGTATGGATGAGTCATTTTGATTGCGTGACCACAGTGCCAGATGATTTTACTGTTAGTGCTTCAACGGAACATGCGCCAGTGGCAGCCTTCGAATCACAAGGCATTTACGGTGTTCAGTACCACCCTGAAGTTTCTCATACACCACATGGACAACACACACTCGAACGCTGGTTAGATCTATCCGGAATCAACCGATCATGGAACATGGCTAACGTGATAGAGGAACAGGTAGCCAAGATTAAAGATCAGGTAGGTTCGGGTCGTGCGATTTGTGGCCTCTCTGGGGGAGTAGATTCTGCAGTAGCTGCAGCCTTAGTCCACAAAGCAATCGGCTCTCAACTTACGTGTGTTTTCGTTGATACAGGATTAATGCGAAAAGACGAAGGTGAACAAGTCGTTGAAACCTTCAAGCGAAGCCAAGGTATAGAACTTATTCATGTTCGAGCAGCAGACGAATTTTTCTCAAAACTAGAAGGGGTAACTGAGCCCGAAGCAAAACGAAAAGCAATAGGGGAGTTATTCATCCGGCTATTCGAAAAGGCCTCAGGGGGTATAGAGGAAGCAAAATTCCTCGTTCAGGGGACGCTGTACCCCGATATCATCGAATCAGGAAGCGAACACGCAGCTACGATTAAAAGCCACCATAATGTTGGAGGTTTACCTGATGATATGGAATTTGAACTTGTAGAACCCCTGCGTTCATTGTTTAAAGATGAAGTGCGAGCAGTAGGGAAAGAACTTGGCCTTCCAGACGAAATTGTACATAGGCAACCATTTCCTGGTCCCGGCCTCGGTGTGAGAATCATAGGAGAGGTTACTCCTGACAAGGTCGCCACGCTTCAGGAAGCAGACTTCATTGTCAGAGATGAACTCGAGAAGGCGGGACTCGACCGAGAGATATGGCAATCATTTGCGGTTCTCCCTGACATACGGTCGGTTGGGGTTATGGGCGATGAACGCACTTACGGTTATCCATGCATTATTCGTGCAGTAACCAGTGAGGATGCTATGACAGCAGATTGGGCACGAATACCATATGACGTGCTTGAAGCCATGAGTAGNAGAATAATTAATGAAGTCGCAGGCATAAACAGGGTTGCATATGACATTACGTCAAAACCACCTGGGACAATTGAGTGGGAATGACATCCGAAACAATCGTTGACCTCTATATACGTTCAGCAGCAGCATTTGGAGAAGTTCTCTCACAAGTACCTGTTGGATCATGGGATGTCCCAACCCCTTGCAGTGACTGGAATACACAAACGCTAGTCGTGCATGTCGTTTCAGGTGAAATACAAGTAGCAAATATGATAGAAAATGAAGCTNTTCTTGAACCTGACCTCAGCACAAATATTTTAGGCCCTGACCCAATGTCTACATGGAGAGGAACAGCCTTACGGGCAATAAATTTAGTTCAACAAACCAACATGGATTTGCAGTTACCGCACCCCACAATGCAGCTAACGTTACAGCAGCTTCTAGGGGCCCGAATCACTGACAATATTGTGCATGCATGGGACTTGTCTCAAGCAATTACGAGCCCATATAGCATTGATAATGAGATAGCCGAATGGGCACTTGATTACTGGTTAGATCTGTATGACTTTCTAGAGAACTCTGATCATTACGGACCGCCACAAAGCCCTCCGGATCAAACCCCGGCGACACGCTTATTGTCATTGCTAGGGCGAACAGTTACTCAAAAACCCTAACTGGGTCAGAACCGTCCCAGCACGCAGCGCTTGCAATATCATCTTGTCTTCGCAACCGAACCTTCTCAGGAATATCTCCTATCTCAAGAACATTCCCATCCGTTTCTTCAAGATACGCGAATCTCATCCCACGAATCGCTCCGTCCTGTCGAACATTCATTCCTTTCCGAATCAATGATTCTAACGCTGCATCGTAATCTCTTGGGTAGAAACAAACATGTTGAATGCCTTCTCCACATTCATTTATAAAATCTCGATACATAGAGGGCGCACGATTATGTTGCTGTATCAATTCAATTTGCATTGAACCGGTGAAAGCCATTGCTATTCCCATCTCGACGTCGCTGGATTCACCTAAATAGTTAAAATAATCGAGAGTTACATGGGGAATCACAGTCCACGGGCCAACACCCATTTTCTCAACCCATAACCAAGCAGCTTTTTCTAAATCTTCAACTACGTAACCAAGTTGCCCGACGGGCCCTAAAAGATTCTTCATAGTCGCATACTAGAAGAAAATACGAAAGCAGACATTTTGGGTAACTCGTAAAGTTCAGCTTTTACGTCTACATTGCATGTATGGCAAAAGTATCACTAATAGCAAAATTACAGACAGATCCAGAAAAGTCAGAAGAAGTTGAAGCAGCGTTGGCAGCAACGTGTTCTGCTGCTGAAGAAGAAACCGGACTCGAAATTTACTCCGCGCATAAGGATTCAGGAGAGGAAGGAATTTACTGGTTCTTTGAGATATACACAGACGGTGACGCGCTAGGTGTTCACGGTCAAGGTGATGGTATGAAGGCAGCAATGTCTGCATTAGGAGCTTTACTTCTCGCTCCACCAATAATCAATATTGCATCGCCTGTGGCAGCTAAAGGCTTAAGCCTTTAGCTTATTTACTCAGGCAGTTCAGCAATCGTAACGGCCCCTGTGCTGCCGTTGATACTGATCACGGCACCATCAGGAATCTTTGAAACCGCTGCGTGCACACTCGTTACACACGGGATCCCAAATTCACGACTGACTATCACCGAGTGACTTAAAGGAGCACCGACTTCGACGACTACTCCTGCTGCTGGAATGAATAGTGGTGTCCACGATGGGTCGGTAACAGGAGCTATCAATATTTCGCCTGGTTCAAGGCCTTTAGGGTCACTTGGGTCAGTAATGACTCTTGCGGTCCCAGTCACAATCCCTGGACTACCTGGAACTCCAACAAGTTCATCGCCTACATCCACAGAATGTGTTTCGGTTTCTCGTTGACCCCATTCACTTAAAGCTGGGACAACACCGTCAACAATAAATGGATCCTGCAAGTCACTTAGCGCAGCAAATTGACTTCCACGTTCATGAAGTAACTCTGTGAAAGACTCCGGAGTATTAACAAACTCATCAAGTTCAGTGTTGCGCAACAAGAAAATATCTCTTGGTTTGCTCAGGATTCCTCTTTTAGTCATTCGACGACCTAACTCATACATCGGTAATCGAATTTCATGATTCGTTAACATTGATGTAAGTTTCGTTCGCTCGCGCCCAGCCACAAAAACACGTGCTGTTCGCATTCCAAGCTCAAGTGTTGCTAACGCTTCCTCATTGCCAGCAAACACTTTCCGAACCTCTTGTTCGGCGGCTTCACGATCAGCAATAGCTGCAGCATGCCTATTCATGGGTGACAGCGATTCGTCTGCATGCCGCATTGCATCAATCGCAGCCAAAGCAGACTCGGGCCTGATCTCCCATGTCTCCGATGCAGCATCCCATTCATAAGGTCCCCGTGCTCCATGCTCAGCAAGAAAAGCATGAAACTCGCTAAGAAAAGCTTGGCCGACATCTGAACCACTTAGACGTTTTTCAAGTCCTGAAACACCTGCATCAAATTCAGCAGCAAGTTCAGCAGTACCTTTCACTTTTCGAGATAGTTCCCACATATCAATTGATGGGGGAGCAGAATCAATACCACCTAAACCAGAGATCAACCGTCCAGGTAACGCTGGATCAATCTCACCACAAAGGGCACCTAAAATCGTAGGACCTGTAGCTGACATCGTCCCATACACTTGATAGGGCTCAAAGAATTCACGAACCAAAGGCATTAAAGACCGAGCTCTCTCAACCAATTCCGCATCAGTAGATGAAGAAAGATCGGGACGTTGAGAACGCACGCTCAAAATCTTATCTCTATCTTCCTGCAACTCTTCAGGTAATTCGCTTAAGGACATCACCCATGCTTGTACCTCTTCAATCTTTTCTACCAAATCGGGTCGTTGATCATTTTCATGAGCAACATAAGGCGGAACATCAGGATGGTTACCCAGAAAAGCAGCATCCATGGCTTCCGCAGATAAGCCAGGCGTTCGTTCACCGTTTACCCGAATCATTGATGCGTTTAGATAAAGGTAGCCACCAAAACACGCAATGTAATCAGGTTGATCAGGGTTTGATTCATCTGGAGTGAACACACCCTGCCGATGCGCGCCATCAGCCCAACCCTTTGAGACGCTTTCTTCCCAAATAAGGTCCCACCCTAAAGGACTTACTGGATCCGGGAGAATTTCTCCTGCGTTTGCTCTCGTATATACAGGAAACCGTTGGCTAGGTTCCCAATCTGTTATCCACCGATCATTCATCGTGTACACCCCGTTAATCAGCTACGAACTGAAATAGACATCTACATCAATATCTCACAACAGCAGTAGGTCTGCCAATACTCTAAGATTCATTTATGAATCTGTTTCAATAATCCAATCAGGGTCTCGCTTTTCAAGAAAAGCCGCCATNCCCTCTGATGCTTCAACGGAGTCAAATAATGCATCCGAGTATTGAGCTGCCCACTCAAACGCCTCCGCATCACTCATACCTGGCACTTCGTTAATTATTTTCTTTGCCGCACCTAACGCCATGGGTCCGCCCCGCAAAATATCATCAAGGATAGATTCAATCTCAGACTCAAGATGTTCACTATCAACTGCTCTGGTTATAATACCCAGCTTCGCTGCTTCCTCTCCTGAGAATCTATTACCGCGAAGAAAAGCTTCAGTTAGTTCTCCCCGACGCATTTTCTGTAAACACACAACAGCAATAATTGCTGGTGCAACACCCAACCGAACTTCAGTAAAACCGAAAGTAGTGCTCTCCGTAGCTATTGAGATATCAGATGCGCAAGCAAGGCCAACGCCTCCCCCCAAAGNAGCTCCGTGTATCTTTGCGATAACAGGTTTCTTGCATGTTTGGATTAGTGATAATACCTGTTCAAAACCAACTAACCTGCTAGAAACTTGTTCTGCGTTACCTGAACGCTCCTTGAGGTTAACCCCAGCACAGAATACCGACCCCTCATGCGTCAAGAGAATAGCTCGAATATTANTATCATCAATGGCTGCTTGAAGAGAACTGTAAATGCCTTCTATGAGCGCATTCCCTAATGCATTTCTATTCTCGTCATCAGCTAATGTGATCGTCGCAANNTTTCCATCAACACTATATTTTACTGGATTCATACCATCTCCATTTGGTCTAAGAATATAGGCAATGTTGCTAACTTGAAATGATCACTAATGAACTAATAAGTATAAGTCTCATATTTTTCTTACTAGGATGAGCATCAATCCACTTAGAAAGATACCTCAATGGATTTTGACTCACCACCAGAAGATGATGCCTATAGGAAGCAGGTGAGGGATTGGATTGAAGCAAATCCAAACCCAAGCTACAAACAGCTTGTCGAAGCTGGTTATGTTGTTCCGCATTGGCCGAAGCCATATGGTTTGGAAGCAGGGCCTTTGGAGCAACTGATAATTGCTGAAGAAATGAAACGTGCGGGTATTAAAAGACCCCAAAACCCTATCGGTATAGGTTGGGCTGGGCCAACAATTCTTGAAGCTGGAACCGATGAACAAAAAGATAAATATCTACCTGGACTACTGGAAGGAAAGGACTTCTGGTGTCAACTGTTTAGTGAACCTGATTCGGGCTCTGACCTAGCTAATCTCTCCACTCGAGCAGAACGTGACGGAGATGAATACGTCATTAATGGGTCAAAGATATGGTCAAGTGGCGCGCACGTATCTAAATATGGGATCCTGATCGCAAGAACAAACCCTGACGCACCAAAACACAAAGGGATTTCTTACTTCATATGCCCGATGGACACACCAGGAATCTCTATGTCTCCCATTATCGACATGACCACAGCTCATAGTTTTAATCAGGTGTTCTTCGATGATGTGAGATTAACGGAAGATCATCTGGTAGGAGACGAGGGAGATGGTTGGCGACTTGCGAAAGTCACACTCGCTAACGAACGAGTCCAACTCTCATCGTCAGGATCATTATGGGGGGCAGGTCCATCTGCGGAACTCCTCATTGATCTCATCCGACAGCAGGGTGGGTGTGACGATCCTGTTATGCGTCAACGCATTGCAGCACTTCATTGCGAAGCTGAAGTACTTCGATTAAATCGACTACGGACATTATCAGCACGTCTAGCAGGTAAACATCCCGGCCCTGAAGCATCAATTCAAAAACTTATGGCTGATGAGCACGGACAGAATACATTAGAAGTCGCAAGAGATATTGCTGGAACCTCAGGAATGCTAGAGGGCGCTGGCCCAGAAGGGAAGGTACCTGGTCGAATGGGAATGGGCGTCACAGAAAATAATCTCCACTCAACTCAATTCCCAGATGTTGACCCAATCTGGCATTATGGATACCTTTTCTCACCTGCTCTAACTATTGGAGGCGGAACATGGGCAGTACAGAGGAATATAGTCGCCGAACACGTCCTTGGTTTGCAACGAGATATCAATGTCGAAAAGGGAAAAACTTGGTTAGAGGCTCGAACACAAACAAATGGTTAGTTATTTAAAGCAGAACGAATCGCTCTCGCTAATTCTTCTGGGTTGTCAGAACCTATTAAAATTCTCCCGCCATTAATCTGGTCTACAGCGACGACGGTTCTGCCCCAAGCACGCCATACCGTACCTTTTCGCGTTGCTTTTATGCCAGAACCTAACCAGTTCGATATTTTCTTAACTTCAACCGTTGATACGTCACTCAAGAGGATTTCTTTCGTTGGGAATCCGTATCTCCACATCAATCGGATCCTGCCGTCTGCGATTACTGTGGTCATTTTCCCAAAAGCGAAAACAAATATGAAACTAATTATCGGAACGATAGAAATGACTATCGAAGATATTTGAGGAGGCTTTCCTCGGCTCATGTAGGCGAGTTGGGGGAGAACTGTGATTGCTGCAAATACGAGTGGTACGCCGATGACATATCGGATATCAGCTGTATTGGTATCCTCAAACTCGTACATAGATTGATTTACCGTGTTCGCGGAAGCCCTAGTAGGCCTTCGGCAATTAGGTTCCGACTTATTTCACTTGTGCCTCCATAAATGGTTGTTACTGGGGCATGCCGGAAATGCTCATCAATGACGCCACCCTCAGGAGCGTCTTCCTCGCCAAGATATAGAAGCCCATCAACCCCTGCCATATCTATGAACCACTTCGAGTGCTTTTTGTATGATTCGCTAGCGAATAATTTAGTCATGGAGCCTTCAACGCCAAACATAACTCCTTCTGAAGCTAGAAATGCGGTGTTATACGCAAAGCCCCGGCACACTTCGACATCAATGAGTGCTCTAACAACGCGTTCACGAACAACAGGGTTTTCAATTATCAAAGATCCATCGGGGGCGTTGGTCTTGTTTGCATAGTCAATAAATGCGTCAATGAGGGGTGGCGATGGGAATTGTCCACCAGCAATCCCGCGTTCGTACTTGAGTGCTGCTTTCATTATTTCCCAGCCGCCATCAACATCACCTATCCGCCATTCATCACCTATCCGAACATCGTCGTAAAAGGTGGCATTTGATCGCTCCGTTCCCATCGTATGCACTGGCTGTATCTCTATACCCTCTGTGTTGAGTGGAACGATAAAGAATGTCAATCCCTTATGTTTGGGAACATCGGGGTTCGTTCGGGTGAGGAGGAGAACATAGTCAGCGATATGGGCCATGGTGGTCCACATCTTTTGACCATTAATGACCCATTCACTTCCCTCTTTGACGGCTCGTGTTTGGGCTGCNGCAACATCTGAACCAGAGTCCGGTTCTGTGTATCCAAAAGAAACCAATGTTTCCCCAGATAAGAGCTTTGGGACAAGGGTCTCTTTCAGATGCTCATTCCCTAACTCAAGTACCACCGAAGCGACTACTATCGCGACGCCCATGCCGTCAATAGGTGCTCCAGCAAGTTGGAGTTCCTCAATCATGACTGCCATCTCAATAGCGCTCTTGCCACCTCCACCTAATTCTGATGGAACTGCGCCTCCTAACCATCCGCGTTCAGCAATCTTTTGGTGAAATTCCCAGTTATGAATCGTCCCGTCATGCGTGGAGCTAATCACATCGTCCGTTAAATGCTCCGAAATGAATGCCTTTACTTCTTTCCTAAATTCCTCAGCTTCTGAAGGGAATGACCAATCCATCAGCGGACACCTCCCGAAGAAAGAGATAGATTAGCGATTCGTTGATATTCCAAGCCAGGGTCACCGAGTTGAAGAGGCCATCCTTTCGCTCTGCGATAATACAACTGGATATCATATTCTTCAGCGAAACCATACCCACCGTGATATTGCAACGACGTCGCAGCGGCATCTAACGCAGCCTCTGAGGCGAAAAGGAAAGCCATCCCCGCTAGCTGTTCACTATTATCAGCNCCTTGCTCCAGAGCTGCTATCGCTCGGCTCGATAGGAAATGAGAACCCTCAACGTTCGTGATTGATGTNGCATAGCCATGCTGAATTCCTTGAAAAGAGCCGATAAGAACACCGAACTGGTAGCGTTCCTTTGCGTATGACACTCCGATGTCAACAGCTTTGCGCCCCAAACCAGTCAGTGCAACGGCCATTAAAGCTTGCCANTCGCTCCTTGCTGTCTGATACGCGCTACGAGCTTTTTCCCCTTCAGCAATAACAATTCCATCATCAAAATTATGTTTAGCGATGGGTAAGTTAGCTGTATTTCGAAGTGGGGAGGCNTTATTCGCATTCTCCACAACAACTATCTCGTTTCCCCTAAGAGCAAGAATACGGTTAGCCACTGCTCCAGCGGGAATAACAGCAGTTTGAGAAACATTCAGAGACTGCAGGTCCAATGAAGCGATCATTTCACCTGCTGCGAGTTGAGTNAGGTCAGCGTTGCTTGCATCTAAAGAAGCCAGAAGACGCGTGGCGACAACATGCTCAATGAATGGGATAGGTGCTACATATGCGCCCAATAAATCTGCGACGATCGCTGCTGTACTTAAATCAGCGCCTCCCCCGCCACATTTCTCTGGGAGACACATGCCCGGACCACCTGTTTCTCCAAACCGAACCCACGCATCAGCGTCAAATCCAGTTTCCTCTGCAGAACGGACGCGTTCAATAGAGCACTCAGCCTCAAAAAAGGAATCAAAAATATCTTTTATCGATACTTCTTCAGGGTTTAATCGCAAATACATCTTGATTTGAGATTACCGGAACAGCGGAGATAAGGCAGATTCAACCAGCGAAACTATTACAAAGACCACAAGACAATAGGCGGATTTGCAGACAGTTCCTGATGCATATATCATGTTGATATCAATTTGATATAGGAGAATAATGGATTTATATACCATAGAAAATATTGGGGGCACTCCCCTCGGTTTAGTAACCGGAAGCACCATTAAGACAAAAGATATTGTCAAAGACATTGGTGCCGGCTTGAAGGGCCTAGTCGGTGGCAAACTCGGAAGTTATGAGAAACTTATGGAAGAAGCTCGAAGTGAAGCAATTGATCAAATGGTTTCTCAAGCAGAAGCGCTGGGAGCAAACGCTATAGTCGGCGTTCGATTTGAAAGTACTGAAGTTGCTGCTGGTGCCGCTGAAATACTAGCCTATGGAACCGCTGTAAAACGCTAAAAGAAAGGATCCCCCAATGAATGAAATACAAGTTGACGAACTGATCCCAGANAAGGTCGGGAAAGTTCGAAATGGCATAACAATGATCATCATTTGGCTTTTCAACCTTCCAGCGATGATCGTTCTATGGGCGCTATCGGGAGTCAGTAACGGAGGTACCATTCTTCCAGCGATACTATGCTCTCTTTTCTTCCTTATCGCACCGATGTGCCTTTACATGTTGCAACCAAACCAAGCTGCTGTCCTAACCCTTTTCGGCGCATACAGGGGAAGCGATCAAACAGAAGGACTACGCTTCACCAACCTGTTTTATTCAAAAAAGAAAGTTTCGCTACGCGTCCGTAACTTNACGACNCAAACAGCAAAGGTCAATGATGCAAACGGTAACCCGATAGAAATCGGAGCCGTAGTCGTATGGCGAGTCGTTGATGTTGCAAAAGCTATCTTCGGTGTCGAGAATTTTACAAACTACGTACATACACAGTCCGAAGCAGCAGTCAGAAATTTAGCGAGGTCTTACCCCTACGATTCATTTGAAGACGAAGAGGAAATCACACTCATCGGCGATGCCAGCGAAGTCAACGACAACCTCCGAACAGAACTTCAAGAACGTGCCCGTGCAGCAGGAGTAGAAATACTTGAAGCCAGGCTTAACGATTTGGCCTACGCCCCTGAAATTGCTGAAGCAATGCTTCGTAGACAACAGGCCTCAGCGATTGTGGCTGCTAGAGCTAAAATAGTTGAAGGTGCTGTACTCATGGTGCGCGAAGCCATCGAGGCTCTGGAAGCAGGAACTGATGGAGTAAATGCTGTCAGACTTGATGATGAGCGGAAAGCAACGTTCGCCTCTAATTTAATGACAGTAATTGCAAGCGACGCACCCACAGCACCAGTTGTGAATGTGGGGACGTTAAACCGCTGAGAAAAGTTTAAATAATGCCAAACGGAAGAAAGCAATTCCCCCTTCGCCTGTCTGAAGATCTCTACCGAGCCTTAGAAAAATGGGCTGAAGACGAATTCAGGTCTGTTAATGCACAAATAGAGGCAGTACTATCAGAAGCAGCCCACAAAACAGGGCGATTACGACCAAAAGAGAAAACCAATAANAAGGATGGAACATTATGAAATTTGTTCAGATCATGGAGTTCGAAGGAGCTCCAGAAGATGCTGAAAAAGCATTGAAACAATATATAGAAAAAGCGGACGGAAGATCNTATGCACGACGNGCAACAATATGCGTTGATCGTGATACTGGAAAACTCCTTCAATTCATCGAATTCGACTCTTGGGACGAAGCTCAAAAAAATAATGAGCTCGAAATAACCAACGATGATCACGAAGAAACTCAGGAATCATTCGGAGAAATAAGCTTCAGAAACCTTGATGTCTTCGGAGAATACGAAGTCTAGAACATCGCAGGCAACCCTGCAGAAAAGACAACATGGAACTCATNACTGTCAATGGTCTTACAATGCAGTTCGGGCAACACCGGGCACTTGACAGCGTTGACTTCACTGTCCATTCCGGAGTAACAGGATTAGTGGGCGCCAACGGTGCCGGAAAAACCACGTTCATGTCTATAGCGCTGGGTTTGCGAGCACCGACCGCAGGTTCAATCAGAGTCTTAGATCTAGAGCCCGTCGCTGACGGTGCTAAATTACGGTCACTTGTCTCCTATGGNCCCGAACGAAATATTCTCCCCGATGAAATGCCCGCAGTTGATTTCGTAAAACACCTTGCCGAAGTCCGAGGAATACCAAGAAAAGAAGCGAAAACAAGAGCAAGCGATATTTTGTGGCTTGTTGGTCTTGGTGAAGAGCGATTCCGCCCGATAGGAACCATGTCAACAGGGCAGAGACAGCGCGTGAAATTAGCGCAGGCAATAGCTGCTGACCCAAAACTTGTTTTTCTTGACGAACCAACTGATGGACTGGACCCTCTTGCCCGAGATGAAGTCCTGACCCTCATACGTCAGATTAGTGAAGAATATGGAATACATGTCATGATCTCGTCTCATCTCCTNGAAGAGGTTGAACAAATCTGTGACAACATCGTCATTCTTAACGCAGGAAAACTAATAGCTTCCGGCCAGTTAGATAAACTGACCGGCGAAAGCACCGGGCTTGAAATAGAACTGGTCATGGTAGATGATCTCCCAAATGCTGTAGGGGACGTAGAAAGAGCACTTCAACAGGTAGGTTTAACCGTGCTTCGTGAACCCGAAAGTATGACTCTTCGAATCCCTGATGGGGAACCTGGCCTACTCCCAGATCTAGTCCGAGACGCAGTAGCCGATGTCGGTGCGAGACTGAAACGGTTGGAATATCGNCGCCGAAGTCTAGAAGATATCATTTTGGATGTTCCATCATGAGTAACGCAGGTAACGCCAGAATTCTTGATAGAGGATACAGAAAATTTGATGGNGAAAGACTCGGTGTANCTAGCGCCATCCGGTCCACAGCATGGCAGACTACTCGAAGCATTTTTGGNCTGGGACGNAAAGCACGGCACAAGTTTTTTCCAATGGCCATACTTGGCATCACATATCTCATTGTTGTCATTCAACTCGCAATCGTTTTCTTCTTTGGAGGTGAAACCGCTGGTTTCCTAACCACAGACTCTTGGGGGATGGTCGCCCCAGCAATCGTGATGATTCTCTTTGCAGCGCTCGTCGCACCTGATGCAATAGTGCGCGATCAGAAGGATGGCATGTATTCGTTGTACATGTCGACACCGTTAACGAAACCAACGTATCTTGCTTCCAAAACACTTTCTGTAGCTGGCTCAATATTGCTTATTACCTTTGGTCCAGCCCTTCTCTATCTTTTAGGAAAAACAATCAAAGGATTAGGGCCANATGGAATAGGAGCATGGTTCGAAACNTTCGGGAGACTTCTCTTGGCATGCCTTCTTGTTTCACTATTTCTATGCGCATTCGGGCTTGCCTTCTCATGCTTCACAAACCGGAGAGCCATCGCCAGCATCGTGGTACTCCTTGCCTATGTNGGAACCAATATTCCAAGCTGGATCCTGTATGAGGAAACTAATATTGGTAAAAATATTTTGCTCATAAACCCAATTGAAACCGCATATGAATTCGGCGCCCGGCTCTGTAACGCTGAGTCCATNGTCAACGAATATAGCGCGATAAGCACATCAATGGTCACGCTNGGATTCTTCGCTTGGNTTATAGCGACGTGCTCCATTATCACTTTCATTTACCGTAATAGNGAAGCAATCTGATGGCTCCAAAACCGCCGCCTCCATCCCATATGATTGANGTGTCTGGTGCATCTAANACATTCGGCAATGTTGTCGCTGTTTCAGATGTCAGTTTCTCCTTAGATGCAGGGGTGACAGCGTTGCTTGGGCCAAATGGTGCAGGGAAGTCAACACTNTTCCGCATGCTTTGTGGGCTCACCACACCTACCGTAGGAACNGTGAAAGTGCTGGGGCGTGACGCACGAAAAGATNCCTCGGTGCGGGGCAAGATAGGGCTCTCNCCTCAACAAGATGCCCTATTTGACAGANTGACTGCACAACAATTCGTAGAAATAGCAGCCAAGACACATGGAGTCGCTAACTCACTTGAATCCACTAAACATGCTCTCACACTCGTGGATCTTGAAACAGTGACGAACAAACCAGTTGGCTCCTTCTCTAAAGGTATGCGCCAACGAGTCAAACTTGCTGCAGCTCTCGTTAACGATCCAGAGATTCTTATCCTTGACGAACCGTTATCGGGATTAGACCCCGTCCAACGCAACAGAATGATAGAACTCTTCCACAACCTTGGATCTCAAGGCAAGTGCGTGCTCATTTCAAGCCACATACTTGATGAAGTCGCACGAATAGGATCACAAGTACTCGTTATCGCTCAAGGACGATTAGCAGCATCCGGAGACTATAGAGACCTGCGCACACTTATGGAAGACCAGCCCCATGTCATCCAAATCACCACTAATCACCCACGCAAACTTGGAGCCGCATTATTAGAACGAGAAGTCATTGATGGCATCACCATAGAAAAAGAAGCACTCAACATAACCACATCACAGATAGATGCATTTGGACGTTCAATTGCTCCAATAGCGAAAGAACTCGACATAAGCCTCAGCGAAGTTGTTCCCATGGACGATGACCTTGAATCCGTGTTCCGTTACCTAATTGAGGGCAAATAATGTCAACGATCACCCCGCTCCAAGCAATACGACTAACCCACAACGTTCTACTCAAACAACTCATTACAAAAGGAAGACTCATAGGAATCACAATTATTGGTTTACTCCCAATCCTCCTTGGATGGGTTATCGGACGGCAAAGTGATGATCCTTTAGAAGCAGGCGTAGGATTCGTTTCTTACATGGGATTATCAATACTCATACCCATCGTCGCACTCATTTTTGCATCAGCATCACTCGGAGATACACGAGAGGACGGAACACTTGTTTACCTGTGGTTACGACCAATCTCAAGGCTGTCAGTCTCAACTGGAGCATGGGCAGCCAGCATCACCATCGCACTCCCACTCACAGTTATACCAATGATGGTTTCAGCAATTCTTCTCGACGCCGGAAACAGTGTGGTCACCGCAACCATCATCACGTCAATCCTCGCAGTACTCGCATACAGCAGTCTCTTTGTCACACTCGGTTTGATCGTCAAAAACCCTGTGCTCTGGGGGCTAGCCTACATTTTCATTTGGGAAGCAATCGTTGCGAGCTTCGCTAAACCCGCAGCCGCACTCGCCGTCTCCGGATATAGCCGAGCAATCATTACCGGACAAACCAATGTTGAATTCGATTACCTCTTTGACCCCTCCCAGAGTGTCAGCGTACTGATGCTGATCATTATCACCATTGCAGGCATAGCGTTCTCAAGTGCACGATTGAACCGACTAGAAGTCCCGTAGATTCAGGTACGTGACAAGAACGAATCAGCAATGCTGGTGAAGCGGTCCAACTCAGATAAAACAGCATCGGGTTCCTGAGGCCAAATCGTGAACACCACTCGATCAACACCCAATTCACCCAACTCAGC
>PAWI01000025.1 GCA_002713485.1 Acidimicrobiaceae bacterium | reverse complement strand
CCCCAGTCTTTCGAAGTTCTTCCGTGACTTTACTAAGTTCATCTTGTGGATACCCTAAAATGCAGAAATTGAGGACATTCAGGCCAAGAGAGTAAACATCTAGATGCGGCTGGACTACGAGGTCAGGCCCTATTGCCTCTAGGTGGCCTTCACTGGTTGTAGGCTCACAGGCATAGACGAAACTATCGTCTGTGTACACGGTTGGGGAAAGCCGATTTGCTTTGAATACGTCCAAAATGTCTGNGCTCTCTTNTTTTGTAAAGGAAACCGAAAAGAGATTTTCGCGGGCTTCAAAGTCATAGCACAAGGATCCGTTTAGAAGCAGACATGGGACTTTCCAATNAAATTNTTCAAAAGTGTCAGAAACTATGCGAAANCGTCGCCCTGTTGCCACCAAAATAGGGATNCCNTCAAGTTGGATAGAGCNAAACGCCTNNAGTGAATCTGGATGGCAGAGTTCTCCATCNTACCAAAGTGTTCCGTCNAGATCAGTCACNAATAGCGGCNTATTACTCATTTTCGTCGGATCTCCTCAGTGTTGTTTCCGCAAGTACACAATAGATCATCTACACTACAACTATGTCAAAGAATCTTNTCCCAGCTGTTGATGGCATGTTTACGATGGATTTTGATAACCCTCAACTGATCGGNGGNAGAGACAAAGTCACCGGAAGTTATTATTTCCCAAAAGATTTAAGTGGNTCCGANCCACATANCGTGGGAACTGAAGACCGTGAAGTGGTGCTTCTATCNACAGTTGGAACAATCTGGAGTTATACAACAGCAAGTTANCCTCCAGCGCTCCCTTATCAAATAACTGAACCTTTTAAGCCATTTATAATCAGTGCTGTGGAGTTGGAAAAAGAGAAGATTGTCATATGTGGTCAAATGATGCCGGGGATAGAGCTAAGTGACTTGGACGTAGGGGCACGAGTGAAACTAGCGCTTGACACATTGTACNCGGACGCAGAAAACGAACATATAGTTTGGAAATGGGACTTGGTNTGAAGGGTAAAGNAAATGTCAACATCTGAAATAGCAGTGCTTGGTGTAGGAATGCATAAATGGGGCAAATTCCCAGGAAAATCATTCGTAGATATCGGAGTNGAAGCAGCGAGAACAGCGCTTNATGATAGCGGGGTTGACTGGGACGAAATTCAGTTTTTATCCGGAGCAAATACTGTCCGGAACGGTTATCCGGGATGGGTATCAGCAGCTACGTTTGCTAATGCGCTTGGATTTCAAGGGTGTCAAATAGCGTCTAGCTATGCGGCATGTGCTTCGGGAGCTACTGCCTTATCCATTGCGCGTTCTCAAATCCTCTCAGGTCTTTGCGATGTAGCACTAGTAGTTGGTGCTGATCAGGTAGCTAAAGGAATGTTCGCCCCAGTCCCAGGTGATCGCCCCAATGATGTTGATTGGCTACGTTTTCGATTAATGGGTCTATCAAACCCCGCATATTTTGGAATGTTTGCAAGAAGAAGAATGGCACTATACGGCGATTCACAAGATGATTTTGCCGCTGTTAAAGTAAAAAATTCAGAACACGGTGCAAGTAATCCAAATGCAAGATACGCAAAGGCATTCACGATAGAGGACGTAAATGCATCCCCTGTAGTCGCTGATCCTCTCCGCCTGCTTGAAATATGCTCAACCAGTGATGGAGGCGCAGCTCTTGTGGTCTCAAGTCTTGAATATGCAAGAAGTAAAGGGGTTAAAGACCCTGTAAAAATAGCTGGGATTTCAACCGTGAGTCCTGTCTATCCAAACGCAATTATTGATATGCCTTATTTCGCGTCCGACTCATGGTCTTCGACAGGTGATGAGGATCATACTTTCAAGAATCAGATAGCTCAGCACGCATATAAAGAAGCAGGTATAACAGCTTCGGACCTAGACTTTGCAGAGGTGTACGACTTAAGTTCGGCCTATGAGCTTGACTGGTATGAGCATATTGGCCTCTGCGAAAAAGGGAAAGCTAGAGAACTATTGCACAACGGTGATACACGAATTGGTGGAAAGGTCCCAGTTAACCCGTCTGGCGGCCTAGGAGCGTTCGGCGAGGCGATACCGGCCCAAGCTATAGCTCAAGTTTGTGAGCTGACCTGGCAACTGCGTGGCGAAGCAATAGGTAGGCAAGTAGAGGGTGCCCAGATCGGGATGTCAATTAATTACGGAATGTTCGGGCATGGAAGCTCGGTCATAGCGAGGATATAAAATGGCGATAAATCATGATATANACGCTGATGGGGTGCTAGAAGTCGTAATGGACAACCCGCCTGTCAATGCACTAGGAATAAACGACACACAAGAGATAGCAAAGATTTTCGAATCAGTTCGTAAAAATGAAAATNTCAAAGTAGCGATTTTGACAGCGACTGGCAAAGGTTTTTGCGCAGGAGTAGACATAAAAGAAATAGAAAATCTACCTAAGAATGAAGGGATACTCAAAATAAATAGATCCTGCTGGGAAGCGTTCGCTTCTGTCTATGAATGTGCTGTCCCAGTAATCGCAGCGGTGAATGACTTCTGCTTAGGCAGTGGGGTCGGTCTAGNAGGAGCTGCTGACATAGTCATAGCTGCTGAAGATTCTCAATTCGGTCTTCCAGAAGTTGATAACGGCGCCTTGGGCGCACTCACACACCTAACACGACTTGTCCCACAACAAAGAGCGCGACAAATGCTCTACACATGTGAAACTGCTGGAGCCGAAGAACTTCTCGGGTATGGAAGCGTATTAGAGGTCGTTCCACTCAGTAATCTAATGGAATCTTCTCGCCAATTGGCTAAGACAATTGCGCAAAAACCAACAAATACTATTAGAGCAGCAAAAGAGTCAGCCAATGGAATAGAGCTCGTTGATATTCGCAATAGTTATAGATACGAACAAGGTTTTACATACGAACTAAATCTTCTAGGAGAAGGTGAAAAAGCTCGGCAAGCATTTCTTGACGGCCGTCGTTAATTCCTCTGGATGTGTGGTTCCAATCTGACCAAAATAGAAATTAGGTGTATTCTTTTCCCATAAAGGAATCACTTATCGGGGGATTATGCGAGGACATATAAAATCGTTAGCAGTGTTATCAGTATTTTTGCTTCTATCAACGTCATGCGGCGGCAGCGGTGAGCGAGATATAACCTCTACTGAACAGCCAGTTGAGAGTTCGAGCTCCGAAGCGGTGAGCACAGATAGCCCACAGGATGAACAAGAAGAAACGAGTTCATCAGAAAGTCAGCCCTCACCCAGTTCAACGACACAGACACAAGAAACCGAAGAAATTCCAGCTGAACCCGAACCTGACTATGAAATGTTCGGAGACATCGTATGGCCATGTAACCCTGGCTCTGCCTCAGGTGCAACAGATCAAGGCGTCACGGATACAACTATTCTTATCGGCGGAGGAGATGATCGGGGCTATGCAGCATCCTTGGGTCTAAATATCACGCAAACTGATACGCTTAGCGCTTTTGTCGAGAAGTGCAACGAGTTAGGGGGAATAAATGGTCGCGAAGTCTTGGTTGAGTTGTATGATGCAAAAATCTTTGAAGTCAGCAATGTCTGGCTAGATGCATGCCCTCGAATGTTTATGATGGTCGCAGAAGGTTTTGCAGTTGATTCGCTTGGAGAAGAGACNAGGGTCCAATGCGAACTNGCACANATACCTACATANACAGTAAGNGCTGCAGCGGCACACGGACCAATGATGATNCAGCCTGTACCTAACCCATCCGACCGAAATCCATTGTCAATGGCTTCATATATTGCAGAGACTTATCCCGACTCAATCGCCAAATCNGGAACAATGTNCGGAAATTTTGCTGCAACGATTGAAACCAAAGACAAAACATTATCCTCTTACCCACCACTAGGATTTGAGTTCATAGCGAATCTTGAATACAACATTGTCGGTGAGGACGATTGGACTCCCTTTGTTCTTGAGTTAAAGAATGCAGGTGTCGAGCATATCTATTTTACCGGAACATGCTTACCAAATTATCAAGCGTTCCGAGCAGCAGCATCAGTTAATAGTTTCGACGCTATATATACCACTGACGCAAATTTCTATGAGAATAGTTGCAGAGAAGCTAATAGTGATGGGGTAATGAATAACACGTATGTCCGTATGGCATTTATTCCCTTTGAAGAACGTGACTACGCTCCTGGTGTTAATGATTATCTTGAACTTATGGAAGAAAAGGGTGGGGAAGTCGCATTGTTAGGTATGCAGGCAGCTTCAGCTTTCCTACTTTGGGCGACAGCCGCAAAGGCTTGCGGTTCCAATTTAACTCGTTCATGTGTTCTTGAAGAGGCAGCCAAGATAGATGAGTGGTCAGGTGGGGGCATGCATGTGGCAAGCGACCCAGGAGTAAACGAACCACCACCTTGTGGAATAGTGATCGAGTTAGTGGGAACTACGTACGAGCGTATTTTTCCAACTGAGCCCGGTACATATGAATGCAATGAAAGTTGGAATGCAGGGTTTACTAACAGATGGACTGAAGATGCCGAACTAGACGAGAATAGAGTCTCGCAAAAATTCACTGCTGAGTAGCACACCCAATGACAGAGCTAATAACGTTCACGGTTGTCGGCTTAGCAATAGGTTCTATTTATTCAATTGCCTCAGTTGGACTAGTGGTTACTTACACAACTTCAGGTATCTTTAATTTCGCCCACGGGGCGATAGGCATGTTTGCAGCATTCATTTATTGGCAGTTACGGTGGGACTCTGCCTGGGGAGGGGAGTGGCCCGCTCCGATAGCGATAGCCTTTGTCCTTCTTGTAGTTTCACCTACGCTGGGTGTTCTACTTCAAGCAATAGTTATGAAAGGCCTTGAAGGGACTTCAGAAACAACAAAACTTGTTATTCCGATAGCTGTGATGTTGGCATTCATAGGAATAACAAATTGGATTTGGCAAGATTTTGAATCTCGTATCCCTGAACCTTTCTTTGGCCGCGATTCCAAATGGGAACTTGGAGATGCTTTTGTNACCACCCACCAAACCATCGTCGTAATTGTCGCAATAGGTCTTGCTGTNATTTTAAAAATACTTTTAACGAATACACGNATTGGTATCACTATGAGAGCCGTAGTNGANAACCAAGANCTTGTTCGGCTNAATGGNAGCAACCCTAATGCNTCCGCCCTACTTAGTTGGNTANTAGGTTCGGTGTTGGCCGGCCTAGCCGGAATATTGATATCGCCACTTCTTGGAAGCCTAAACGTGCTGGCTTTAACTTTGCTGGTTGTGAACGCGTACGCTGCNGCGATATTTGGTCGTCTAAAGAACCTTCCATTAACGTTCGCAGGGGGTATCGCCATTGGNCTCGCAGTTTCCTACTGGAATTGGGTATCAGGAACAGGCCGTAAGTGGCCATGGTTATCAGAACTTCGGGCGACGATACCGGTCGTAATATTATTCGCTATTCTCATNCTTCTCCCACAAGAGCGCCTAAGAGGAGGAGCGATTAAGAAANACCGAGAAGTATTTAGAACACCAACTATCAAAAGCGCNTTGATTTGGAGTGCAATATTTGTCNGTATTGTTATTGGTCTAACCCCTATGNTGGAANCGAAATGGGAATTTAGTCTGTCAAAAGGGTTAGGATTCAGCATTATTGCNTTATCAATGGTTTTNTTAACCGGATACGCAGGCGAGATCAATTTGGCACCACTCGCATTCGCTGGTATCGGAGCTCTTTCCGCTTATCAATTTGATGTAGGTACAACAGTCGAAACTGGTGCAGGTTTTGCGACACTNGCAACATGTCTNGCNTTGCTNTTTTCATATTTAATTTTGTCNGGATTCGGGNTCAGAAAGAGGAGACTCTGGCTAACGTCGTTACCGATTGCTGTTGTGACNNTAATATTTATCACATTCTTTGACGGGACTACCGGGTCAGGAATAGCAAGTCGCGAAAGCTTGTCAATTAGCGGATTAATTGTCGCTACNTTAATATCTGGAATNGTCGGAGCTTTAGTAGCACTTCCTGCACTACGTCTCCGCGGCTTATATTTAGGTTTAGCTACATTTGCCTTTGCAATATTTGTGGACAAAATGGTCTACAAACAGCGTCAGACATTAAGTTTAGATATTCCGTTCTTTGGGGATGGGGAGGATATCACATTCAATATCTTCAACAACGGAGCCTTAAACATGCCTCGACCGGAACTATTTGGAATTAACTTCAAAGATCAGCAGTCTTCAATGCTAATTCTTCTATCTGTCTGCTTTTCACTCATAGCCCTCATGCTTGTGTTACTAAAGAATAGTTCTTATGGCCGGCAGTTATCTGCAATGAAAGANAGCCCAGCTGCCAGCGCAACTCTTGGATTAAATATGCTGAGACTGAAACTATCTGTATTTACTCTCGCAGCGTCCATAGCNGGGTTTGGTGGAGCGCTACATGCATCAAACCTCAGAGCAATTCAAGAAGACGCTCCGTTTACTGTATTTGAAGGGTTAGGTTTATTCATGTTGACCGTAGTCGGAGGTATCGGATACATCAGTGGGGCACTAATCGGGGGAATATTATATGGGACAGCCTTTCTTGTAATGGGAGACTTCTGGGCAAAACTCGGTTCTGACTGGGAGAGCCTAGATTGGTTCTTTACGTTTATTCATGATTTCTTTTTATTCTTGGGGCCTGCAGTAGCGGGTATTGGACTAGGGCGAAACCCAAACGGTATAGCATCACAAATTTTTGATGCGTTTAAAATACTTGGAACTAAGAGGTCACGCCCAATATTGATAAGTGCTACCTCATTGATAATGATCATCTGGGTTCTTCGTATAAGCAGCCTCATTGATGGGTGGACGTTTTTGCTATTGGCATTACCCGTCTTATTGATATCCACACTCATTGCCGAGCAGAGAACCAAGGCCTTTGAAGAAACCAAAGTTAAATGGGAACTTGTCGGGATCGAGGCAGATATATCAAAAGATGATGAACTCACGCTTAATCGAAAAATCGGTATTAGTGACTCGGGATCGCAGAGTATTTCAAACGGTAGAGCACGATGACACGACTTAGCCTCGAAGGTATCACTGTCAGATATGGAGGCCATACTGCTCTAAATAATGTTCACATAACTGTTCCCTCGGGCAACATAACGGGATTGATCGGCCCTAACGGTGCAGGGAAAACAACATTATTCAACGTAACGAGCGGACTACTGAAACCAAATGAGGGGAACATTCAGTTTGGCGATGTCGTAATGACAGATCTTTCTCCCTATCGTCGTGCAAAATTGGGTTTAGGACGTACTTTTCAACGTCTAGAACTATTCCCCAGTCTCACTGTTAAAGAGAATATACAAGTTGCAGCCGAAATCAGGAGAGAATGGTCCGATAATATCACGGGCAACTCAAATGTTAATAGGATTGTTGAAAGAGTGATTAGACTAACCGGCTTGGAGGATCTGCACTCAAAAAGCGTTGCCGATATTCCAACTGGTAAAGCAAGGCTCGTGGAATTAGCACGTACATTAGTGCAAGAGCCGAAATTGCTTCTTTTAGACGAACCAGCATCGGGGCAGAACGATAAAGAAACAGAGGAATTCGCAGGAATATTAAGAGCCTTAAATGACGAAGGAGTAACGATTTTCCTAGTTGAGCATGACATGTCTCTTGTAATGAACGTCTGTGACAAGATATTCGTTCTAGACTTTGGAAGNTTAATTGCTGATGGCACAACNGAGGAAATTCANAATAACCCAGTAGTAATAGATGCTTATCTAGGGGGAGTAAATGGTTAATCCTCTTCTTGAACTTCAGAACATCTCAACGGGTTATGGAACTATACCTGTGCTTCATGGTGTTGATTTATCAATATATGAGGGAGATATATACGCGCTTCTAGGGCCTAATGGGGGCGGAAAGTCTACGATGCTGAAAGTCTGCTCAAGGCAAATTGAACCTTGGTCGGGTTCTTTGAAAGTGGCAGGTAGGTCAATGGAGGGTGTAACCCCCGAGGACTTAGCTAAGGCTGGTGTATGCACAATTCCTGAAGGTAAGGGAATATTCCCTAACCTATCCGTTGACGAGAACCTAATTATGATGACTCACTCAGGTCAGGAATTATCTGAAATTGAATCAGTAGTATTTGAACGGTTCCCTCAATTATCTAACAAGCGGAAACAGCTAGCAGGAACGCTATCCGGTGGAGAACAGCAAATGTTGTCTATGGCAAGAGCGCTGAGCACTAATCCCAAAGTGCTATTGCTAGACGAATTATCAATGGGGCTTGCTCCCATAATCGTCAAAGATCTCTACACGATCGTTGCACAGCTAGCGGAGGAAGGTATAGGCGTACTTGTTGTAGAACAATTTGCAAGAACAGTTCTTGGGGTCGCAACTAGAGCTGGCATTCTAATTAACGGGAAGATAATATCCGAAGGATCTCCGGATGAACTTGAGGATCAACTTTCTGATGCGTATCTTGGCACAAAGGGAAATATTTAAAAATTATGGGGGATAGAAATGGAAAGTGAATTCGAAATCGCAGTTCAAGAAATTAAATCAAAAACAGGGTCTAATGAACGCGACAGAATTTACGAAGTAATTGGCTTAATAGTTTTGTTTGGTGGTGCAATATGTGCGCTCGTAGCTTACTTTATCGCAGGTTCACAAAATAGTGGCAACGCTGCTATTGATAACCTTGAGCATAACGAGCATGCAATCTTGGCGTTGTTTGGNATTGCAANCTCCATCGTGGGCGGATTCATCTATCTCAGATTCAGCATTGGACGCTATTTGAGGTTTTGGTTGCTAAGNCAAATACACGAAAACAATAAAATCTCAANTAAATANATATAAGGAATTTTATGCAGGCTTTGGTTACAGGCGGAGCGCAAGGTATTGGTTTAGAAATAGCAGAATCTCTAATCAGAGATGGATACAACGTATCTATATTTGATACAAGTGAGCAGAAACTTAAGAAAGTAGCTAATAAATTAAATTGTCAAGTATTTGAAATTGATATTTCTCAAGAGAGCCAAGTTGAGGAAGCTATTGGACACTTAGAATCACTAGATGTGCTTGTCAATAATGCAGGTATTTGGAGACCAGAATTACTAGAGAATTTAGATATTCCCACACAAAGATCCGTTTGGGAAACTAATGTACTTGGCACTCTTATCTGCTCAAAATATGCCCTATCAATAATGGAATATTCAAACTCCAGCAGTATTATCAACCTTACTTCTGCTGCTTCTAGAACAAACTCCCCAGGACTAGGACTGTATGCAGCTTCTAAATCAGCAATAGAGGCGTTAACACGTCAGTGGTCGCTAGAACTCGCTCCAATTAGAGTCAACGCTGTTGGTCCAGGAATGGTAATAACGGAGGGCACTGCACCNAATTATGAAGGAAATGCTCTAGAACAACGATCAAACGCTATCCCATTAAAAAGGGTGGGCAGTACTTCAGATATTGCTCAAGTAGTTAGTTTCCTTGCTTCACCAAATTCAAGTTATGTTACTGGGCAAGTAATATTTGTTGACGGAGGCATAACTGCAGGGGCGACTGGCCATAACTAGATAACAGCAAAATAGCCCCAAGCACAGGCAGCAACGGCTCCAAAAAATAAAGTAGTCTTCAAACCACTTTTAAATACCCCGTAGAGAAAGCCAATGACACCAATCACTCCGCATATAACCAGAATCAAGGTGAGAACTGGGTCGGTATTAGCAGCTTCTATCAATGAATTAGGAATCGAGTCCGATATCTGATCTGGCAAAGAATCCACTACGTCTTTAGGTAATAGTTTCAAAGTTCCGTTCTTAATATCGCCTCTAATATCAGAAGGGAGCCTTTCTAGAATATCTTCACTTAAGTCACTCAAATTCTTTAGAAAGTAAAGCATTGGATGATTGTTGCCGATAAGTCAACCAAAGTGGTGAACCTATCTTTAAAATATCTCAGGACGTAGTAGGGATTCAGAACCTCCATCTACGTAGAGAACTTGTCCATGAACAAACGACGAATCTGGCTCAAGAAAAAAAGTTACAACATCAGCAATTTGCGAGGCAGGAGCTGATTTCGTTATCCCTGTTGGAAGGGCTTCTATTCCAGGAGCAATATCAACGTGAGAGAGCAACCCATCTAACATAGCCGTTTCCATTCGGCCAGGTGCTACGCAATTCAATCTAACGCCACTGTCACCCCATAACTTTGCATTATTACGAACATATTTTGCCACAGCAACTTTACAAGAACTGTAGGCAATAATCCCGGCTTCTACCTGGCTTGAGTTAGCAAACTTCGTAAGAGTCGATCGTGCATTAACCATATCTCCAGTAAGGAGAGAATTAATTAAGGATTCATCTCCTCCAACCGCAGCACCAATCGATGAAATGGCTACNGCGCACCCGTTCNGATTANNTGCTAGTGAGGGGAGAAAAGCATCCAANAGTTCTTTTACACCAAGCCAATTTACTTCAAGGATAGCAAATGGATCTTCATGAATAGGGCTGAGACCTGCATTAGCGACTACGGCTCTAGGGTTTGGGCAGATATCTAACGCTTTATTTATAGCAAATTGCCGACCTTCGGATGTAGATAAGTCAGCTAGAATATCTTCATCGCCATTCTTATCAATTCCGATAACATCGTAGCCCTTAGAAGATAGAGTGTGCGATAAGGCCTTACCCAAGCCTGCCGCAGAGCCTGTAATAATTACAGCGTCTTGCATAGTCAGATACTAGCCCCCCGAAGAGAAAAGTTTATTCAGGATACAAATTGAAACAATCACACGTTATTGAAACTTTCAGTCAGCTAATGACTTTAGACAAGNAAAGGAAAAACACCTTCACAGGTTACAGCCCGAAATATAACTGGGGCAGAGTGTATGGTGGGCAAGTCGTTGCTCAAGGGCTTGCCGCTGCAAGAATGACNGTGAGTGAAGAACTAAGTGTTCATTCTGTTCATGCTTATTTCATTAGAGGAGGAGATTCGACTATCGGAATAAACTATGAAGTTGATCTTTTGAGGGATGGAAAATCTTTTGCAACCCGAAGGGTCGTGGCTTACCAGCAGGGCGTAGCGATATTAAATTTCTCTGCTTCGTTTCAGTTAAAGGAAGAGGGTCCTGACATCAACCATCTACTCGATCTGCAGAACATACCAGGACCCGAAGATCTTGAAAGTGAAAATTGGTCAGGAATAATGGAAAGGAAGGTAGTTCCACCTTCTCAGCTTCCTTATGGGCATGCTGTGTGGCTTAAAATTAATGGAAATCCATCACCAAACGCTACCAATGAGGAAGGAATCGTTTTTGCTAGTGATGATGTACCATTTGACGCAGCAGTAAGACTTCATCCGTCCTTTGAAGGGATATGGGACGGTAATGGTAACCCACCGTTCTTTGGCGCAAGCCTTGATCACGCCGTCTGGTTTCACCGTTCCTCTTCTCCATACGAGTGGCACTTGCACCTTCATGAGGGTACGAATCATATTAATAATAGGGGATTAGCAACTGGAAAAATCTACAGCCGAGAAGGATCCCACATAGCTACAGTTGTTCAAGAGATTCTTCAACGTCAATCTCGATGAGGGTCTTGTAAAAACTGAGAAAAAAGGAGCGTTAAAACTCCAGCGATAGGCATTATTAAGATCGAAGATCGATGAGCAAAGAAAGCGCCTGAAGAGGACAAGCCATTTGTGACTCCAAGAACAATGGCTATTCCGAGAGCTCCGCCGATTCTCTGAACGGTGTGGATGATGGACGTTGCACTGCCAATAGACCTTTCTTCAGTGCCAATAGCACCAATTGAGGTTAAAGTCGGCCAAACAGAAGCCATGCCAATTCCTGAACCAATTAAGGCAGGCAGCACAACAACTAATTGAAAATCTTCAGAAATGAAAGCCCACATGACGAAAAACAACAGAGAATATGCGATAAGTCCTGGGATAACCACAAGCCGAAACCCTCTTCTATCAGCGACCTTGCCAAACCAGACTGAAAATAGGCTCATTGAGGCTGGCATTAATGTCAAAAGTAGTCCTGCCTCTACAATACTGAAATCCCAAATTTCCACCATAAAGAGTAACACAGCGAGCCAATGTGCGTAGAAGGCAATTCCAGCAAATAAAGACATTACGCAGGATAAAGAGAAATTAATGTTACGAAATAGATGTGTTTGAAGGGGAGATTTCGGGGATTTGAGACTTCTCTTTACTAGAACTGATAGCAAACAGATAGAAATCAAAAAGAATGATAAAGACTTGGTAGAGATCAATCCCCAAGAGTCAGATTTGACGATAGGAAGAATTAAGCAACTTAAACCAACAATGGTTAAAACTGAACCTATTTTGTCTATCTGGATGGGTTCACTTTTTTCTTCGGGAGGCTCGCTCGTTGATAAGCAATAGAGAACAAGGAGCCCGATCGGAACCTGAAGGGCAAAGAGAGACCGCCAAGAAAAAATTGATATTAATTGTGTAACAATTAACGGTGATATGAAGCCGGCAAGAGCGGTATAAAATCCCCACCTGCCAATAGACTCTGACTCTTTTCCGATTCCCCCATACCTTATAACTAAGGCAACGGCTGCAGGGCCCATCAGAGCTTGGCTTGCAGCTGCTACACCTCTCGCCGCAACCAGTAACCAGATTGACGGAGCTAACGTTGATAGGAGCATCCCAGCTATGAATAGTTTAATCCCAAATTTGTATAACTTGTAGTGACCCGAGTTATCTGCAAATCGGCCAGCTTGCAGCAGCAATGCAGCCCCTACGACGTTAGAGACGTTAAGGACCCAAGATGCTGTGGCAGGATCACCCCCGGCAAAATTATCTCGGATATCAGGAAAGATAAAGAAGGAAGCCGAGGCATCCCATCCACCAATAAAACCTGCAAGTAGAGCGGCAAGTTGAATATTTCCTCTAATACTTACTTTGATGGGGATATGAATACCTTTCAGTATTTCTAGGGCAATTCGTTTATTACGACAGTGCCAGCAGAGCCGTCAACCGTTATCTTGGAGCCATCAGGTATTCGTAAGCTCGCATCTGAAACTGAAGCTACACAAGGAATGCCAAGTTCTCGACTTACGATACTAGCGTGACTGGCGATAGCGCCTACATTCACCACAACTGCTCCGGCGACAAGGAACAACGGCGTCCAAGCTGGGTCAGTATTTTGTGTTACAAGAATGTCGCCGGGTTGTAGTGATAGAGAATCATTTGGGTCCAGAATGACCCTAGCAATTCCCTCTATTACGCCTGGAGAACATGCGACCCCAGTTAGCTCATCGCCTACGTTGACCTTCGCGACTTCTTGTGTGGACCTTTTAGGCCAAACAGATAGGGGAGCGCACTCGGTATTTACGATGAAAGGCGGGATTAGGTCAAATAATTCTGTGAAATCCCTACGGCGTTCAGTTAGCTGCTCAGAAAAGGAAGCCGGATTAGAAATAAAATCATCCAATTCATCTTCTAGAAGCATAAAAATTAGGTCAGTATCCTCAAGAGTGCCGTCCGCAACGAGTCTTGAACCAAGCTCACGGAAACAAAGCCTAATCTCCTGTATCGGCTTAACGATTGTACTTTTCTGACGTTCCCGAGCAGCTAACCAGACTTCCCCCGCTTGCATGCCAGCTGCAAACATAGCTGAGGCTTCCTCATTCCCACTAAAGATCTCCGTGAATTCGGTTCGAAGATTCTCGCGAATTTCTGAGTTCCTGTGAATGGCTAATTCCGGGTCGGCAGAATCAGCCTGTTGTCTCATGGCATTCAGCATAGAAAGTGCTAATTCCGGGTTAGTTTCATAGGTATGTGCCCCTATATCCCACTCATTTGGCCCTCGCGAACCATGGTTATATAAGAAAGCAGCAAATGCCTCTGAAAAATCATTCGAGCACTGTTCGAGGAGATTCTCGGACACGCCTTGGTCAAACAGTTTTGATAACTCCGAAGAGGACCGTATCATCCTCGATAGTTTCCATAGTTCACGACC
>PAWI01000024.1 GCA_002713485.1 Acidimicrobiaceae bacterium | reverse complement strand
GACCCATCCATACAGTCCACCGAGAACAAAGAGTCCACCTAAAGCGCATAACCATAGGTTATATATCAGACCGTATCCGATAATCGGAAGACCAAGGGCAGCTACAAGTGGCCAGTATGAGGGAGCAGGAAGATGGACGTTAGTGTTGCTTCCATCGTGAGCGACTTCTTCGGCTGTTGCCCTTCTGACAACCTGNCCTTCTTCGTTTTTGCCCCATTTGCGGTGCCAAAATTCATCNTGNCGTTCGACATGGATGACCTCATCAAAGTTGTGTTCGGGAACTGGTGAAGCTGTCATCCACTCTAANGAACGCGCATCCCAAGGGTCTGGTCCNGGAGCTGGTGTTTTTCCAGCTTTGAATGCCCGGCGGCTTACAATGACATTGCCAATAAACATTGCTGTTGCGATGGCAATCATGAATGCGCCAATGGTTGCGACTAGGTTCCAAAGGTCGAATCCTTGACCTTCAGAATAAGTTTGTATTCTTCGGCTCATGCCTTGGAGGCCCAAAATATGCATGGGTCCAAAAGTTAAGTTGAATCCGATAACCATTACCCAGAAACTTGATTTACCTATTTTCTCTGAAAGAAANTAACCGAATATTTTTGGCCACCAGAAATAGAAACCACCGAAGAAACCAAGAATGATTCCTCCGAAAATCACATAGTGGAAGTGGGCGACGATGTAATAGGTATCAGTTTGCTGTGAGTCAGCAGCTGCCAGTGAATGTGTGACACCTGATAAACCACCGATTGTGAACATGGCTACTACAGCAGTTGCGTAGAGCATGGGTGTAGTAAAACGTATTCGTCCGCCCCACATTGTTGCGAGCCAGTTCAGTATTTTTACACCGGTAGGAACAGCTATGAACATGGTTGATACTGAGAAGGCAGCTACAGCAACTGGGCCAACACCAGAAGCGAACATGTGGTGAGCCCATACTCCCCAACCCATGAATCCTATTGCGATACCTGAGAACACCATGAATGGGTAGCCAAAAATAGGCTTTCTACTGAATGTTGGAATGATCTCAGATATAACGCCGAAACTAGGGAGAATCAGAACGTAAACTTCTGGGTGCCCAAAAATCCAGAATAGGTGTTGCCATAAAAGTGGGTCAGCTCCTTCAGCAACATTGAAGAAGTTTGCGTCGAATAATCGGTCAAAAGTCAGTAAGAATAANGCAACAGAAATTACTGGCATAGCGAACAGNAGNAGCATCTGAACTATNAAAAGCATCCAGGTGAGGATAGGCATTTTCATAAGTGTCATTCCTGGAGCCCGCATGTTAAGGACGGTGACAATTAGGTTGATTGCGCCGACNAGAGAAGCGATTCCGGTNATTTGTAGGCCTATTGCAAAGAAATCAATCCCTTTACTTGGAGAGAAAAGAACCCCAGTGTTAGGCGAGTATGCAAACCATCCCCCATCAGGTGAGTTCTCCCACCAGCCACCGATGAACATAGAGGATANNAGAAAAATNCCTCCGCCTAGGAAAACCCANAAGCTGAACGCATTTAATCTTGGGAAGGCGACGTCTCTTGCGCCAATCTGCAGGGGAATTAAATAGTTTGCGAATGCAGCACCTAGAGGAATTGCAGCAAGAAAGACCATAACAACGCCATGCATAGTGAAAACTTGGTTGTATGTTTCTGCNGAAAGTATTGAATTGCCTGGCCTACTTAATTGAAGTCNCATAAAAAGCGCATAAATTCCGCCAATTACGAAGAAAAGAAGGCCGGCAGCTCCATACATGATGCCAATTTTTTTGTGGTCGACTGTGAATAACCAGTCTTTCCATCCATTTCCNCCTTGNGGACGGGTAAAGGCTCCAAGTGGTTTATCAGCTGGCGGCTCGCCTTCTGCTGACTCGAGCTCTAGAGGGGTTTCTTCGCTTTCAACGATTGTCATCTTTTGGCTCCGGTTGGTGTGGGTATTTGTTTCATAGTTAGTCCAGGGTCATTAGGTAGTCTACGAGTAGGTCTATTTGAGCTTCGTTTAAGTTCAGGTTTGGCATGCCTCTTGCTTGCCCTGGTTGTGCATTGGGTTTTTCCTTTGGTGAGTTCCTTAGCCATGCCTCTAACGTACCGCGGGCATAGTCATTTCCCGATAGGGCTAAATAGCCTCCTTCGTCTGCTATTTGTTGCGCATTGGGATATAGCTCAAAGAACGATCCTGCGTAGCTGCTTCGAGATGCAAAGTGTGTGAGGTTCGGGGCGGCACCGCTTGTGAGGTTAGCTGCGCCGGTGTATTTCCCTTGGCTTAGGGTCCCATCTGAGTGGTTTCTGAATTCTTCAATGTTTCCGTACATTGCCATAGAGTCGGCGACAATACTTCCATCCAATTCTCGTTCTGTTACTCCGTTGATTGCATGGCACCGTGCACAGTTGGTAATGAATAANTGNTCCCCTTCGTAGTTGGGGTCGTCCTCAGTAAGTGGTGTTCTAAATTGAATCTGGTTNTTGACCCATGTTGAGAATTCTTCGTGAGGCAAAGCTACGGTATACATACGCATGTAGGCGTGGCTCAGACCGCAGAATTCTGTGCATTGACCTGCAAAGCGCCCTACTTGATTGGATTGGATAACCCAAGGTGTNGTTCTACCTGGGACGGCGTCTTTCTTTCCGTTGAGCCGTGGTATCCAAAAGCTNTGGATTACGTCTCGTGACGTTGTGAAGATNCGAACGTCTTGATCTACGGGTATGACGATTTCGTTAGCGGTGACGAAATCTGGTTGATTAGCGCCTTCAATACCNTCTAAGTAGTANTGGTATTCCCACCACCACTGTTGGCCAACGACTAGAACTTCTACATCTGGGTATGTTGAACCGTCTGGTGCTGCGTCTACGTCATCAAGGTTTAGGAGAAAGCCTACGCTGAAGATAGCTATTGCGGCCATAAGAATTGTTGGGCCGATTGTCCAACTTATCTCTGCTCCGAAGTGACCATGAACTTGCTCTGGGAATTCTTCATCTGTGTAGCCGCCATCAAAGGATTCTTCGTTTTCTTTTGGTGCTCTGACTTTATATTTCCAGCCAATATAAAGGACAGCTCCTTGGATGAGGATGAAAACGATTCCGGCTATCACAAAGATTGGGTTTATGAGATCACTTATTCCCTCTGACTTTCTTCCAGCGGGGTCTAAAGTGTCAAGTGGAGCGTCGCTTGCGCAACCGGTTAATGCCAGAAAGGCAAGGGCGAGAACGCTTAAGACCCATGTTAGATTCCGTTTTGAGAAGGGATTCATCTGTGGTTCTTTCTGTGACCTACTCTTTAAGTTTTGCTTGATTTTAGGTGCATAGCCAAGTTTGGGAGTGGTCAATTGTCACTCTCTTTCTCGCTNTCANGAGACCCTTCTTCGGAGTGTTCCTCGTCGTGATGTTCTTCTCCAGATTCGGAGTGCTCGGAGTGTTCTCCATGGTGATGAGACATATCCCGTTCGCCTACAACTGCAGAGGCTACGCCTGATGCTAATAGGGCTATGGCTCCGGTTGCGAGCACTCCGGCGACGATGTTGCGGTTGACTTTTTCTGCGAGTGCGAATGCGAGTGCAACTAGGAAAACAATGGCTGAAATNATAACTGCGACCCAAATAGCCCAGGCCTTAGAGACGGCAAGAAATATTCTAGAAGCGCAGATTACGGCGACTGCTATGCCGATCACGCCGAGAACTGGTACCTCTACGGGTTTCATAATTCTGTTGCGNAGNTCAGCGTTTGCTACTGGGTCTCCTGTTGCTCGGTCNGCCCATGCACTCATCATCAANTCAAAGGCTGTTGTTAGAATTAATATGAGACCGACAACGAAAATTGCTGCATGCGTTACTAGTCCTATGACGAGAGTACCTAACCCGACTGCTCCTATGATGGGCCAATAGTTGTATGAGACTGGGCCTTGCGCAGGGGGGAGGGTCCCTCCATTTAGTTCCGAGACTGCGTCGGAGTCAGCGTCTCGGAAGGCTGTGAGCATTATTGCTAAGCCGGCAGAGGCGATTGCGAACATGACGAGTACGACGTACCCAACATGATCCCCTACTCCTCCTGACCAGCCAAGGCTCGCTGCGCCTACCCAGACTTCGGCATCGATGAAACCAAGGTAATCAGCTCCGCCACCGTCTCCGGTTACGACGGCATAGAAGAAAGCAGTTAGGAGTCCAAATCCTGCGAACCCCATAAAGAGTCGAAATCCTGGCGAAAACATTACTTACCTTCCTCTGTCACTTTGCTATGTAGACGGCGATCCAAATGATGAAATAGATGAATACGAGTGAATACCAGTACAGAGAAGCTGCCACAACACCGTCCGTTTGTGTGCTTCCGTACTGCCCCGCCATGGTTCTGAACCCGGTTAAGAGGAGAATAATCATTCCTATGATGACTGCGACGAGATAGCTGCCAACAATCGTGAAGATCAAAGTGGCTGCTGTAGTAGGTCCTTCGTCAGCGATGAGGTTAGTTTGAGATAGGTGCCAGGCAGTTTGGACTACAACCATCGCTCCCATAACTAGAGTCGTTCCAATACCTAAGAGTGCGTGTTGCCTATCATCACGCTTTATTGAGTAGACAGCCCATTGCATGACCACAATGGAGATTATGAGTGTCCAGACAACCATGCCTGGTTGGGTCAGTTCGATTGTTGCTTTATTTGGGATCCATGGGAGCCCTTCTGATCTGACTTGGGCTCTTTCTTTGAGATACACCCCAAAGACTCCTGCAAAGTACATAACCATGGCAGCTATGGTGAAGCCGGTTGCAACGAGCGGTGTTCGTCCTCGGACTGGAGGTGCTAAAGGAAGGTCTGTTGTTTTCATGTTCATTCGTTTCCACCTCCAACTTCTAGTAGAGGACGCTCAGAAGTAATGACTGGTGGTTCAGCAAAATTTCCTGTTGGAGGCGGCGATTGTGTGGCCCATTCTAAAGTATGGCCATTCCATGGATTGTCAACGTCATCATTGGAGCCTTTACCTAAAAATACTGAAACGGTTAAATCGAGTAGCACGAGCGAAATGCCACCAATAAGTAGAATTGAACCGATGAGGCCAATGACATTCAAGAATTCAACTGCGTCTTGACTCCAAACGTCAACATTTGCAGTTGATAGATATACAGCGTCTCCTTCGTCAAGGAACCCGTTGATTAGATTTGACCCTCCTGATAGGAAGAGCCCGCCTAGTAGAGACAATCCGGCTAGAACACCGACATTACTGTTCATGCGCTTACCGAATATTTTCGGTGACCAGAAATATAAACCTGCTATTGAAGCGATGAGGCTTGCTATGAGAGCGTGTTCCATTACCGCTGTTGCAACAACTGTTCCTTGAAGGTCTTTGAGCCAATCTATTAGTCCGCTGAGCCAGTCACTATCAATCTCCTGGATTGCCCCTATTGCTGGCCCAGAAACATGAAGTGCGGAGAGTGTTGTTCCAACCAAGAGCCCAATCATTGATATGAGCGCAAGAACGAGCTGCGCTGAGAATTTTGGTTTTCCTTTTAGTAGCGTATCACCCAAACCTCCTAAGAAAATTAGGACAGGGAGTATGACTAGCAGCCCCATTCCGACGAAGACAGCTTGGTCACTTACTTCAGCGTTGAAGAATGGTTGTGCAAAGGCTCCAAAGGAAAGCACACCGAGAGCGCCTATTCCTATTTGTTGGACTACGTATTGTCTTTGTGCCTGACGGGCAGCGACTGGAATAATCTCTCCAGCTATTCCTAGAACGGGAATAGCGAATGCAAAAATCATAGGTTGAGACCACAGCCAAGAAAGCTGATCCCATATGTTTTCGACATTTCCGTAACGAAGCGCATCAGACCCTCGGAAGTCAACCCATGAGACCATCAAGTTTCCTAACCAAACTGGCATGGTTAGGACCCAAACACCGGTTGCAACAAGAATTGACCAGCTAAAAAGTGGTAGTTCAAATAGGGTCATTCCTTGTGGGCGTTGGGTGACTATGGTTGCAATGAGTGTTATAGATGAAAGCAAGACAGCTATGGCCACCATGGCTATCGAAAGTATTGAAAGTTCGGTTGCTTCAGGGTCCATCCCTTGTGCAAATTCTGTGAGGGGTTCAGGAACGCCAAGTCCACCGTCTGAGAACACGGTTACAACATGGATGAGGATTCCTACTAGCCATGCCCAAAAAGCTGCGGCGGCGGCTCGAGGGAATGCTATTGAAGGAGCGCCGATTTGTAGCGGAACCAGGTAGGTTGCAAGTCCAAGAATTAGGGGAATTACGCAAAAGAAGAGCAAGGATGTTCTGGAAAGGCTCCAAGTTTGGAAGTACTGATTGTTGGAGCCAAAGTCAAGAATTGTGGTCCCTGCAATATTGACTCTTTCAAGTCGAACGAGGAAATGAAGAACTAGAGAGAGAAAGCCCCCAGTCAAACCGAATAATATGTATAAGCGACCTAAATTCTTGTGGTCAGCGGTGCCAAAAGTCCCTGCAAGGCCTCCTAGTTCAAGAGTTCTTGTTTCTATATCTTCTGTGTTTTCTTCGGTTAAAGGTTGGTTTTCAGTCACGTCATTATTTTTCGTCAGGTATCCCCCAACGTCTAGTTTAATAAGCAAAAAAACATGCTAGACAATCTGCGTTAAATTTCAACGGATTCCCCTCAAGACTGTAGTCACCAGATTGACTTCTAGCCGAACTATATGGAGAAATTCAGTGCATTTTCTTAAATTGATGTCTGAACTATCTAGAAGCCAGACCTGATTAGTTGATCTACTGCCATTAATGAAAAAAGAATTGTTATGTAACTGATTGAGAAACCAAAGAGCCTCATTGCGGACTTTTTCGTTGGATTTACCATCACTTGGAAGGAAAATAAGGTGAACATTGCGCCCAGAACAATTGCGCTAACAAGATATGTCAGGCCCATGTCAGCAACTGGAACGAATATGAGTGATGCAGCCCATACTTGAAAGGCGTAAAGAACCATTCGGTACCCGGTAACTTTCGTGCCAACGATGACGGGAAGCATAGGAACTTGAGCATTTGAATAGTCATCTCGGTATCTGATTGCTAGTGCCCAGAAATGAGGGGGGGTCCATAGGAATATTAATATGAAAAGAATAATGGGTGGCCAGTCGACAGTATTCGTAACTGATGACCAACCAATCAAGACAGGAACTGCCCCGGCAGCTCCACCAATGACAATGTTGCTTGTAGATGACCGTTTAAGCCACAAACTATAGACAAATACGTAAAACAGGCAAGCAGAGACTGCTAGAACAGCACTTAGTAAATTCACGAATACCCACAGCCACGCGAAAGCAATGGTTTCAATCCCAATTGCGAATATTAAGGCTTCTTTAGGGCGTAAAACTCCAGTGACTAGTGGCCTGTTTTTGGTCCTTTCCATCAATTTATCAATATCTCTGTCTATGTACATGTTGATTGCATTGGCACCACCAGCGGCTAAAGTCCCACCGAAAAGGGTGGAAATAATCAACCACAAAGAAGGTAACCCTTCTTCTGCCACGATCATGGTCGGCACTGTTGTTATGAGTAATAACTCGACGACGCGAAGTTTCATCAAGGCGATGAAACCAAGCAATTTACTTTTCAGCGAAGGNGCAGAGACTGTATCGTTCCCCATACTTTGAGGCTAGGCGTTTGTTTACATTTTCAGCAAGATTAACTGCTTAATAAACCTCAAAATTAATTTCTTTCTGAAGTGTCGTTAACGGATTCATCATGGTGGACTATAAGTATGGGAAGTTTCTCCATCTCACAGAGTCAGTATCAAAAGATAACGAAAGTTTCTTTACTTCTTCTTGCATTTATTATTATCACTGGGGCTGCTGTGAGGCTAAGCGGATCGGGTCTGGGTTGCTCCGATTGGCCAACATGTGAGAATGATCAGCTTGTAGCTGAGATTGATGATGTGCATGCAATGGTTGAGTTCGTTAACCGTGTAATCACTGGATTCGTTGCATTAGCAGTGATGATTGCTGTACTTGGTTCTCTGTTCAGAGTTCCGAAAAGAAAAGATTTAATCTACCTATCGATAGGTCTAGTTGTAGGCGTCGTCATCCAAGTAATTGTCGGTGCACTCGTAGTTCGTGAGCATTTACCACCAAGTTTAGTAATTACCCACTTTTTGGTATCTATGGTTCTTGTTTGGAATGCTGTAGAGCTTGACCATAGGGCGAGATNAGATGACAAATCCGAACNTTCTTCCCCTCCAATGCTTCTGAANAGAATGACAAAATTGATTGTTGGCTTAGGCGCACTAGTGATTATTACCGGAACTATTGTGACCGGGTCAGGGCCTCATAGCGGTGCAGAAAATCAACAAATCTTAGACGCGCTTGAGAGCCAAGGGACCGCATCNAGTATTNCGAATCTAGAACTTGAAGTTGAAAGACTTCCATTTGATGTTCCNGANGTTGCAAGAATACATGGGATTAGTGTCATGTTGTTTCTGTTATTGACGCTGAGGTTACTTTTTGTAATTAAAAGACATTCTCCAGAATTTATTACTGTTGGACAGAACCTTATGGCNGCAATAGTTATTCAGGCNGCAATTGGTTATTTCCAATATTTTACTGGCGTTCCTGCTCTTCTGGTTGGCGTGCATGTCGCAGGTGCGACTTTGATATGGATTATGATTTTGAGACTATACCTTGAAGTCAACCGACCCATGTTGAGGAAGGTCNCCAATGAAGAAGCAANCGAGTCAAAATCTGAGCTATAAAAAATCGATAGCNAGTTCTGTTATAGCGATCTCAGGTTCAACAGCTACGAAAGAGTCTTCCGACCTAGAGGTAGAGCAAGACTTTGCAAAAAATTGGGTGGTAATTGTTTGGAATGACCCTGTGAATCTTATGACGTACGTGACATTCGTCTTTCAGAAGTTATTTGGTTACTCAAAGGAAAAGGCAGAGACTCTTATGCTAGACGTTCATCACAAGGGTAAGGCGGTCGTCTCTATAGGTACTAAGGAAAAGGCGGAACTTGATGTATCTCGATTACATGAGTACGGGCTTTGGGCCACTATGCAGAGGGATTAGATCAGGTGGAAATTGTTAAACAGGAAAATAATTGTTTCTTAATTGAACTTTCCGATATAGAAAGTGCTCTATTTGCGGAACTAGTGCCCCCATTACTCCACCTTTTGGAAAGCGAAGACCTCAAANGNGATATGCCTAGNTTATTTCCTACGGCTATTTTGGATGAGCCTGAACAAGAAAATGAATATCAACAGATNACACAGTCAGAACTGAAGAAATCTCATAGTAAATCTTTGGAAGCAGTACGACTCATTTCTTCAAAGAATGAAATCTCAATAGATGAACTTATGGCGGTAATGAANGGGCTTAATTTAGTTCGTCTNAAATTAAGTNAGGATCTCAACATTGCCGACGATTCTTACGATCCACCAGACATNGATGACGACACTTATCAAGCATGGATAATCTTTCAGTATCTTGGCCAAATGGTTTATCAATGCGTTTCTGAACTTNAAAAAGATTTTTAAAGAAAACAAATTGTTCCACATATGATGCCTAAGGTGTGTATAGCTTTGGTATCGTGACTGAACCTAAGCATTTAGGAATCCCGCCCCGTTCGTCCAGCGGCCTAGGACGCCGGCCTTTCACGCCGGTAACACGGGTTCAAATCCCGTACGGGGTACAAATACACTTCTTGTGATTCAAATTGGTTTATTCAATTTGATAGCGTAGAGTGTCATCCGGTTCTTAGAACCGAAAGTCGCCTTTTAGGTGAAGTTCAACAAGGTAAAATTTGTTGAGAATACGGTCCCGTGGTGCAGTTTGGAGTGCACGCCGCCCTGTCAAGGCGGAGGTCGCGGGTTCAAATCCCGTCGGGACCGCCACAAATTCTCNTANTNNGNGAATTTTGTGGGGGTCGGGTAGCTCAGTTGGCAGAGCGGCCGCCTGAAAAGCGGTAGGTCACCGGATCGACGCCGGTCCCGACCACAGAATGGGCTAGCGGGAAACCGGTGGCCCATTCTTATTTGGTTAGGGCTTTATTTAATTGGAATCGGTCCGAGAAATAACCTATGAGAGATAANACAAGACCNATCAGGATTCCCCTATCAATTCTGGGCGCCGTTAATAATGTAGCAATTAGTGTTCCTGCGGCGATGAGACCTTGTTGGGTTTCCTCCATGATGAGCTTATAGAACTCCAGAGGTTTGATTAATTTTACTACGGCTCCAATTACCGTTGCCCCTAAGATTGCGCTTGGCAACTCTTCAAGAAGGAATACGAGAGGTAACACTGCTAAAACGAAAGCACCGGTGATAGCCCCTGCCCAAGGGCTTTCGGCTCCTGCTATTTTATTTAGCGAACTTCGTCCGAATGAACCACCTACGGGGAATGAATTTGAGATAGCGGCTGCAATATTAGCTACGCCTTGACTAACAAATTCTTTATCTGGATTCCAGATCGAATTGTCTTCTTTTGCAAAAGTGCGAGCTATTGCTGCTGGCTCTGCGAATCCAACAATTGCGATAATTATTGCGGGCAATAATAAACTTGCGAGAGAGCCCCATTCAAAACTGAATTTCAGTGAGATAAATCCGCCACTCAATTCACCTACGACTGGGCCTGAGTAATCGATAGCTTTACTTATAAGTATCCCACACACCACCGCAATGAGGACACCGGGGAATAAACGATGTAGGAATCGACCCCCAAAGATAACGATGATTGTCGCTATAGAAAAAATGATTGCGCCTAATTGCCATACATCAGGATTCGTAATTGAGTCCCAGCCGGCAGCTAGCACGCCACCTGTTGTTTCTTCTATACCCAGTGACTTAGGAAGTTGAGAAAAGATTATTAATATTGCAGCTCCCGTTGTAAAGCCGGTAATTACCGCATCGGTAAGTAAATTAGCCAACTTACCTAATTTTAGTATTCCGAGAATGAGTCTGATGNCGCCTACTAAAAGAGCTAGAAGTGCAGCTAGTTCAATAAAACCTGCTGTGAATGGATCTTCAATGCCTTGCAAAGCACCATATGTCAATAGGGCCGTTAAAGCTACTGGGCCAGTTTGTAGATATGGGGACGAAGCAAAAATTGCTGCGAGTATCGATGGAATTGCTGCTGCATAAAGGCCATACTGGGCTGGCATTCCAGCAAGTTCAGCGTATGCGAGCCCTTGAGGGAGAGCCAGTAGGGCAACAGAAACTCCTGCGACTATATCTCCAACAGATGGTTTACTGAAAGAGAATTTTGATGCGATCGTGTTCATTAAAAGTCGTTAGTTTCGTCATAAATTGCTTTAGCTAAGATCATGTCNATNGGATAGGTTATTTTNATATTTTTTTCNTCTCCGTCGACGANACCAATNGAGGTGTTAGGTAAGTACTTCNTTACAATTCCGCAGTCGTCTGTNGGTNTGAAGGANTCGTCGGCATTCAATTGTTCATGAGCTGCTTTAATTGTTTCTAGCCTAAACCCCTGCGGTGTTTGTGCTCTTACGTACTTGGTACGGTCAGGTATTGAAATGACTTCGTCTTTCTCAGTCTCAAAAATTGTTTCTTTAACGGGCATAACTGGTGAAACTGCATCAAATTGATTCAGAGCATCAAGACATTGGGTAATTAAATCACGTGAAACAAAGGGTCGAGCAGCATCGTGAATTAAGACTTTGGGGTTCTCTGATGAGCTTATTGAGTTGATCCCCACATAACTTGAAGAAGCACGGGTTTGCCCTCCTTCAAGTATCTGGGTTGTTTTCTTTGAGCAATGGTTTGCGAGATTCCCTATCTCAGTTATCAAACGCTTCGAAGTTATGACCACTATTTCATTTATTTCTGGGTGGTGATCAAATGCAGTGACTGCGTGCTCAAAAAGTGATTTACCACCCAGGTCAAGTAACTGTTTGGGCACAGCGCTATCAAATCTTGTGCCGGAACCGGCAGCGAGTAGAACAACGATGGCCATCTTACAATCTTAGAATTAAATAGCATTTGATAGAAGTTACAGATGTGATTCTCATATAAGAAGCGATATTTCTTGTTTCTTTTCTTGTTTCTTTTCTTGTTCCTGCATTCAATGAGAATTTTGGTTAGGTACCAATAAGTGCTTACTTTTATGAAATGGGATTTTAGAAAATTATTTGAGGACCAATGTTTTGTGTGGCGGGGGCAGGATTTGAACCTGCGACCTTCGGGTTATGAGCCCGACGAGCTACCAAACTGCTCCACCCCGCGCTGAGACAATAATTATGCCGGCGATAATCTTTAGCCACAACTTCCTGATCATTTTCTCTAAAGGTTTTATATTCAGGGGACTTCAAGAATCGTTACTTCACCTGTCGATCCATTGACTCTTAATCGTGTCCCGTCTTTAATAATTTCGGTTGCATCCTTCACTGCGACCACACATGGCATCCCTAATTCTCTAGAAACGATAACTGCGTGACTCATCTGGCCTCCTACGTTGACCACAACAGCTTCGGCAGGAACGAATAGCGGTGTCCAGGATGGATCGGTTAATGGTGCGATTAGGATATCCCCCGAACTTAAATCTCTGGGATCTGATGGGTCAGTGATAACTTTCGCTGTCCCTTCTGCTATACCTGGGCACCCTCCGAACCCTTTCAGTTGCTGACCAACTTGTAGATCTTGGTTCTGCTTGCTTTTGATATCGGACCTTAACGGCCATGAATTTGGGTCGGGGATGTGTCCTTCAAAGATAAAGGGAGGTACACGATTTGAGAGTTCGTTTCTTACGCGCTTTCTTTCAGTAATTATTTGATNGAAAGCNGCAGGATTCTTTATNAAGTCATCTAATTCAGTTTCGAGAATAAACCAAAGGTCAATGAGTTCTCCGTTTNCTCTCTGGTTTGCTGTGCGTTGCGCTAACTCTCTGGTTATGAGACGGGCAACATGGATTAGATCAATGATTGTTGTTTTTGACCTNTCTCTGGCTTGTGAAAATAGTACTGAAGAATGTAATGCCTTTTCGAAAAGCCATGATCCAATGCCTCTGAGTTCTTGTCGTGTCCTTTCAAGTGCTGTTACGCGATTCTGAGCCAGTTCTTTCGCTCGTGATGATGGCGAGTTCTGAGCGTTTGCTAGTCTCATTCGATCAATGAGTACAAGAACTAACTCTGGGTTAGTTCCCCATGTTTCGCACGCAGTCTCCCACTCGTTTGCTCCTCTGCTACCAAATGTTGTGAGAAAAGTATCAAACGCTTCTANGAATTCTTTTGNGTTACTTGAATNCCGGAGNCGACNTTGNAGGTCGGTGCTTTCGCTATCAAAGATTTCAGTTAAGTTATCGTTGTGAGCNACCATCCTTCCTAACTCCCATAAGGCGAAAGAAGGTGCAGCGCTATCAACGTCCCCGATTCCTCCCAGAAGTGTAAGTGCGAGAGATCTATCGCCAAGTCTTTCCTCACATATGGTTGATAGTAATTGCACTGCGCCGCCTGCTTGACCTGTTATATCTAGGTGGTGTGTAAATAGGCGCATGGCTGGTTCCATAATTTCTCGCATGGCTTCCACAAGTTCTTCGTCAGTTGACGTCAGTATTTGTGGAAGGCGCCGTTGCCAATCAGTAACGATTTCTCGATCTAGCTCAAGTGTNTTGATGCGTTTTGTGTGTAACATTTTCCAGCCATACCGAAGGATCTTCAAGCTAGCTAGCAGGCTTTTGTCGTGTTTGTTCGGTATGTAATCCGGTGCTTCNTGTTCTGATCCGTAATATGTGGCGTCGCTCTTTTCGATTGTTGTCCCTGGGGTTCGTANAGCAATCATTCGACCGAAGGAAAGATTAAGGTACATGTAGCCAGCGAAGACTCCTCCAAAGGATGTTGGACCTTCTTTAATATCTTTTTCTGATATGACTCCCGCATTGATTGCTGCCTTAGCTGAAGCTATTTCACCAGCTACTCGAGTTAGGGTGATGGTTAGAGGGTAGGCTACTTCGGGCCATACTTCCCCAGCATTACCTCTGGTGTAGATCGGGTATCGCTTGGACGGTGTCTGAGTGATGTACTCTCCGATTCCTAGCTCTTCCATTCTGGCGGTTTGATTTGTCATGGTTGCACCATATGCCAGTCTTTTTACTTGCGCCAAATGAGTAGGCGCGCTCTAATGCTCTTATAGGTTAAAGGTTGTTGATATGGGTAATAAGGAAATTGTTGAAAGCTATTGGGACGCCCACTTTGATCGTAATTGGAAGTTGATGGCGACTTTCTTTTCTGATGATGCCCACTATACAGATGTCGGTTTAGATGCTGTTGGTGCTACTGGAGCGGAGGAGATAATTCTTCGTCTTCGGTTGGGGATTGAACCTCTTGAAGGGTATGAGCATTTCCCTATGAATTTGATTTGTGAAAATAATATTGTTGTTACCGAACATGTTGANCAGTGGCGTTTCCATACCGGAGAGGTTATNGATCATCCGTTTACCTCAGTTATGGAAATCACTGATGGATTAATTAGCAGGTGGCATGATTATTCGCATTTAGGGAATCTATTGGATCAGGCTCCGAAATGGTGGCTTGACCGCATTATCGCTGGTTGGCGGGATAACCCTGATTTGTGATTTTTATCTGTCTAGAAATATTTGAAGTATGTACCAGAACATGGTCATAAGCGAAGCGAAGAGTGTAACTGCTGCTCCGACATATGCGTGTGGTGGGTATGTGTGGAGGATTTTTTGGGTGTTATAAAGGATAGATGCTCCCATGAGGGCAACCATTGCAACTGAGAACCATGTTCCTAGGTTTGCCCCGAATAGAAGTGCAGCGACGATTAGCACGACGGCTCCCATGACTCCCCACATGATAATTGGTCTAAGGAAGGAGAGATCTCTTCGTGTGGTCCAGGCGACGAGTGAGAGACCTGCAAAGCCCATTGCGGTGATAACTGCGGCTCCCCATACGTCCCCTGTGGCTTCTCTTACGTTGAAGACGTAGAAAAGGAAAGGTGCAAATATAACTGCTTCGACGGCAGCGAAACCAAATAAGCCTCCATATTGTCTTCCGACGTTCTCAAGGTCATAACTTGCTTGTGTTGCAATCCAAGTTCCAACCATGAATAGGCCAAGCATGAGAAGCCATGCTCCTCCGCTTCCCGCTACTGTGTCGTAAGTCCATTCAGCGAATCCGCTTGCAAAGTAGAGGTATTCGAATGCAATGAAGGCGCCGAGTGCCAATCCAAGGTGTTGATATACCTTGACCATAAAGGCAACACGGTCTGTCTCTTCGAGTTGTGCGACGGGTGTATAAGCNGTTGGTGAGTAACTCATTTGGTCCTTTCAGTTATGTCTCTAGTGTATCTTCTCTTCTGTGATTAGTCTTGTAGTTGTCCGGCAATTGATTCTGTTGCTTCAATAAATTCTTCCATCATTTCATANACCACTTGGGCGGTTGGTTTTGTTTTGTTCATGGTGCCGACGACCTGTCCTACAAAATAGTTTGCGAGTTTTTCTGCACCAGATCCTGATTTATGGGCAGCCCTGTTTATGCGTGCGATCGCNTCGTTTATNAGAACTGGTTGGAGTGGCATCCCTAGGGGCATTGGAGTTTCTGGGTTTTCCCATTCATCGGTCCACGCTGATTTGAGTTGTCGGGCTGGTTTACCTGTTCGTGACCTTGAACGTATTGTGTCTGATGATGTTGCGCTCAGCATTTTTTCTTTGACTACTGGATGCGTTTCCGCTTCTTCAGTTGTTAGCCATACAGAGCCACACCATACGCCTTGTGCTCCTAGTGCCATCGCTGCCGCCATTTGTCTACCTCGTCCTATTCCACCTGCTCCTAGAACTGGAACGTCTCCGACGGCATCAACGATTTCTGGGATGAGGACCATTGAGCCGATTTCTCCTGTGTGTCCTCCTGCTTCGTAACCTTGGGCGATGATTAGGTCAACTCCTGCATTNACGTGTCGTTGAGCGTGTTGGGCTTTCCCCGCTAGGGCGCCTACTTTCCTTCCGGTTTCTTTGACTTGGTCAATCATGAATTGGGGTGGAGGTCCTAATGCGTTGACAACGAGGCTTGGGTTGTGGGCAAGGGCTATTTCTAATTGTGGCCCAGCAGTTCCTGCTGACATGGGTGCGGCACCGTCATTTTTCATGCTGAATTGTCCCGAACGCGTTTCAGCTAGTTCTGGTACATCATATTTTTCCAAGATGGTGTCAACGTATTTCAGATGTTCATCGGGGATCATGTCTACTATTTTGTGGACGGTTAATCCGCCTTCATCGGAACCTTCATATTTTGCTGGAACAATTAGATCTACGCCATATGGATGGTCACCTATTTCNTCCTCGATCCATTTAAGGTCAATTTCTAAGGCAGCTGGTGAGTGACCTACAGCTCCTAGTACCCCAAAACCACCTGCTTTTGATACCGCAGCTACGACGTCTCTGCAGTGGCTGAAAGCAAAGATTGGGACATCAATATTAAATGTTTCTGTAACTGTGTTTTTCATGCGTATTTGTACCGTTCTNTTAACTTAAGTTTTTGGATTGTATAGCTATCCAACNAACCCTGATCTTNGANGCCTATTTTAATCGGGGCTTGTTCAAAAGTTTAATTCAAGGCAGAGATGCTATGGTTATCGCATGGATGTGATGGGCGTGAGATCTGATCTTATCGCAGAACAGAATGCGCTAGATCGTATTGTTTCTTCAATTGAAACCTCGCAATGGGGTCTTGAGTCTCCAAGTCCTGGGTGGTCTGTTGCTGATCAGATCGCGCACCTCGCGTATTTTGATAATGCAGCTGCCTTGGCAATCTCTGACCCTGAACAATTTCAAAATACGGTAGACGATCTTTTGGCCATGTTTTCTCGAGGTGACGATGCAGAGGCTTCAATGATGGCGTCGTACCGTTCGATGAGTCCTGATGAATTGTTGGAGTCATGGAGAGAAGCTCGTCTTACTCTTGCAGATACGTCTGGTGACCTTACTGATAAGCGTCGCGTTGTTTGGTATGGGCCTTCTATGGGTTCTAAATCTTTTTTGACGGCTCGGTTGATGGAAGTTTGGGCGCATGGTCAAGATATTTTGGATGCTGTTGGTTTAGAGAGAAGTGAAACGGACCGTTTGCACCATATTGCACAGTTGGGGTTTATTACGCGTTCGTGGTCGTATATTAACCGTGGTTTGGAACCTTCAGAAACTCCGATCAGAGTAACGCTTGAGAGTCCATCTGGTGTTATATGGGAATTCGGGCCCGATGACGCTTCTGAATGTATTTCTGGTTCCGCGAGGGATTTCTGTTTGGTAACTACTCAGCGGAGGAATCTCGAAGATACGTCAATCGACATTCATGGAGATGCCGCATTGGAGTGGCTTATGATCGCTCAGGCTTTCGCTGGTCCTGCGACAGATGGCCCTGCGCCTCGTTAGTTACGAATTATCTGCTTCTAATAATTCTGTAGCTTGTTGAACTAGTTGCTGCCCTTCGTCAATTAATTCTTGGTAGCGACCGAGATCTCCGTTTGCTAGAGCTTCGTTTGCGTTAGCGAAGGCCTGTTGGGCTTGAGCTAGGAGACCTTCGAGGTTTGTTTCACCAGTGATTGGTGTTTCGGTTTCGGTTTCGGTTTCGGTTGGTGTTTGCGTTTCTGCAGGAGGTTCTTCTGTTTCCTGAATTGGGATTATTGGGGATATGGAAGCTCGACCTAAATCAATTGGGGTTACGTTGCTNCAATCATCTCCTACTTGATTATCTGGAACCAAAAGTGCTCCGAGAACAAGTTCGACAGAAGCACATATCCTTACTCGTTCACCATAAGCAGCGATGATTTGTTGCACAGCTGGCTGACTGCCTGATGCTTCTACGTACATTGGGCGTAAGTAGAGCAGAACATCTTCTTCTTCAGCTTCTCCTTCTAATGGGATGAGGAGCATATTCCCTAACTTGACACCTGATCCTCTTTGTCCAAGGAGTGTTGTTGTTTCAGCTACAACCGGATCTGCGAGCATACTCCTGTTTGCAATTACAGGTCCGTCAACCTTTAAGCCAGGGACGGTATATGAAATCAGGTTTCCTTGTCCCTGTTCATTTATTTGTGCGACCATAAAGGCCTCCAGCTGTTGCCTGCTGTCATCACTTGAACGTGGTACGAAGGGGCGGATTANTACAAAGTCTTGTTTACCTTCCTGAGGAACTTGCATCTGGACATAGTACGGATCCATGCGTTGTCCGGATGCGAAGGTAACGAATCCAGTGTTTGTGACGATCGCAGTTGGGGCATTTTCTAGATCGTCGCCAGGATCTAGGGAAACGACCCATGCACCGGCAGCTTCGTAAAAGTCATTTGGGTCATCGAGGTGGTATCGTCCCCACATATTTGTCTGGACTTTAAATAAATCTTCTGGGTATCGGAGGTGGTCTGCTACCTCTTTGGGCATCTGCGTNTCAGATCCGTCATTGGGGAAAGCAATGGTGAATAAATCAGGGAAAGCTTGCATGTAGGCGTTGATGATTGGGTCCTGGTCATCAACTACGTAGAAGGTGACATCACCGTCGTACGCATCAATGACTACTTTCACGGAGTTTCTGACATAGTTGAAATTGTCAGCGAGACCGCTGTTTCCTGGCACTGAGTTACGATCAGCGGTTTGTGCGTAAGGGTAGAAACTTGTTGTCGTGTAAGCGTCAATGATGAATTTGATTCTTCCGTCAATGATTACTGGATATGAGTCGGCATCNTATTGGAGGAAAGGAGCGAGTTCTTTTGCTCTGTCCATTACATCTCTGTTGAAAAGGAATTTAGAATCACCGTTTATGAGACCGGAGAAAATTGGGTTGAGGTCTCCGAAACGAAGAGCGAAAGCTAACCGCCGGAAGAAATTCCCTGCTTTTACGCCNTCATTTCCGTCGTATTTAAAGAGNAGGTTCTCTCCTGATCCGTCGCTTCCTTCACAATTTCCAGATGAGGGATTATCTTCAGGGTTGAGTTCTTCAGCGCCGGTTAAAGCGAAGTCAATTTCGCATCGTTCTGTGTCTACGATGGCGTAGCCTCCGAGTTCTTCACCAACATAGATTCGTGGTTGTTCTAGGTCAGCGACTATTCTGTCCGTGTTTACTGTGGCTGGGAGACCGCTAATGACAAAGTCTGGTTCTCCTTGTGCGGTGACTGTGTTAGCTGGAGCTAAAGCAACTCCGTATCCGTGTGTAAAAGCAACATGCTGGTTTTCCCAGCCGGAGTTAACCCCATCTAGGTTCAACTCTCTTGCTGCGATCACTACGGTTCGTATATCGCCATCTATTTCATAACGGTCAACGTCTAGGTCATCTGCGAATCTGAATTGCTCCCTTTCTACCTCAAGGGCTTGGAATGTTGGAGAGACGATTGCAGGGTCTAATAGTCTGAGGTTATTCAGGGTGCTTGCATTCTGTTGAAGAACTTCGGCTGTTAACGCGTTTTCTACATTTGGTATGAATGTTCGTTCGACGATGTCTCCGGTTTCGCCGACGGATAGACCGTAGGCGGTGCGGGTGGCTTCAATATTTCGTTCAATATATTGAGCTTCTCTGGAGGACTCTGAAGGTTCTACGACGAATCGTTGGTAGATGGCTGGGTAGATGCTGCCAATGGCAATAGTTACGAAAGCCCATAGGCCAACGGCGACTACTGGGAGTACCCATCCGCGTCGCCATATGTTGATAATGAGAAGGATGACAGCGGCTATGGAGATGAGGATTAGGAGTTTGATTGCTGGTAGTTGAGCATTGACATCTGTATAACTGGCACCATCCACCACGCCGCGTCCAGAAAAGTTCAATGAATAGCGCTGGTACCAGTAGTCGACTGCTTTGATGAGGGCCAGTATTGCGAGAAGTACTGAAAGGTGCCCTTTTACTGGAGCTGTAACGCGGTTACCTGGAGTGTTTACTCGTATTCCGCCATTTAAGTAATGTGCGGCAGCCGTGATTATTAGTACGACAATAAATGCGGTGAACATCCAGTTTATGAGGAATTTTATGAACGGTAGTTGGAAGACATAGAACCCGATATCCATGTTGAATTGGGGGTCTTCAACTCCAAAATCTTGTTTATTTCTAAAGAGGATCCAGTCCTGCCATCTGCCTGCTGTTCCTGCTCCGAGGAAAAGAGAGAATAGGCCGGCAACTGCGATGCGGAATAGGCCCGCACGAGGTCCGATTGTGTCGTGGTATCTGCTGACAAAGTCTTCTTCTGGTCCTTGTGGCCTGGAACGTGGGGCTATTCGGTCCGCGACGAAGAGGTTTATCCAGAATAGGAGGAAGGTGAACGCTATGAAAACAAGAGCGAGTCCTACTTTGGCAAATAATACTCCCCTCCATACTGAGGTGAATCCTAGTGAGCTAAACCATAGGTAGTTCGTGTAGAAGCCGGCTATTCCTCGTAACGAGACGATAAGTACTATCAGGGCTGCGATTGATAATGCAACGATGAACCTGAATCTGCGTGACACTCTCCGTGTTGGTGTGGGTCTCGATGGAACTCCACTGATGTCAGACATAGGTTTCTCCTGTGGCCATGATTTGAGCCAAATGCATGTTTAGAGTTTATCTTGCCGAGGCTTGCTTACTCTAATCGTTGTTATTTTCTAAAGTGACTTCTGCACAGGTGGTGTAGCCGTCATCGGGGTTTATCACTGATTCAGAGCGTTCTGGCATTGGAAGTCCTTGGTCTATGGCTAATTGGATTCCGTTTCCACCGAACGCTGCTAGTTCAAAGATTGCATCATTGAATGTGCTGACGCATCGTACTTCGAACCTTCCTGACGATATTCGCTCAACAGTTTCGTAGCCAGCTGGTGGAACAAGAAAGACGTCAACACCTGATCGGGCGGCGGCTTCCGCTTTTTGTGCGTAGGCTCCAACTGATCCAACATTTCCATACTGGTCAATTGTTCCTGTTGTTGCTATTGAAAGTCCACCGGTCAACTCCCCTTCGGTAAGGTAGTCGACGATAGAGAGAGCAAAGGCTAGCCCTGCTGATGGGCCTCCGACTCTACCGACATCGATAGAAATATCAAATGGTATATCTGCAGCTAGCGGCGTTTGGATGACGACTCCGAGGAATCCTGTTTGGTCGAGCGTTGGGTGCGTGGTTAAGGAAACCTGTTCGGTGATTACTTCCTGATCTGGTGACGGTACTTGGAAAGTCCCTTCGGAACGTTTGTATCCGATGCTTACGCTATCTCCTGGTTTTTTTGATTTAATAGCATCGCCTAAGTCCTTAGGGGTTGTGACTTTGATTCCTTCGACTTCAACTATGAGGTCACCCAATTGAAGGAACGTATCAGCTGGACTGTCGGTGACGATTTCAACAACATATGATCCGTCAATTTCGGGCACTATTTCGTACCCGAGATAATTAGCTGCGACAAGGGACGCTGTATCTTGAGATTGTTGCATCATGAAGTTATTGATTTTTCTTGTTTCTGCTTTTGTTTTATCTCCGTAAAAATCTTGTCGGTCTCTGAGTTCTCGAATNTCGTCATTCTTTGCTCTAAACCATTCCCAAATTGTTAATGAATCTGACTCGATTGATACGGTAGTGAATTTGATTTCTCCGTCTGGAGCGTACGTTTGTGTTCCTTCGATGTTTATTTTTTCGATGGTTGTGGGAGCGCTTCCTGGTGAAAGAGCGACNACATCGACACCAAGAAATGAAACTGGAACAAACCGTATGAAGAGTCCTGTGGCTACNGCGAAAATTAATAACCCAAGAAANACCTTTTCGGATCTCTTCATGGCTTTACCAAGAGAGTCTTTTGCTGGTTGTNGCTCGGTTTGCTGTTCAGTCATGGGAAATGATTAATGGTTCTGTCATTCTATGTTGATCGGGGACGATTTTGTGGTCGGTGATGTTGTGTTNCGAGTGATGAAACAATTTTCTGGTAGATGTTCTACTATTGCTCTATTGCAACCTTGATGGAGGGAAAGTGACTGAGCCGATTCGGCAACCTTTTATAAACCCTATGGGTTTAACTGGTCGTCTGACACGTCATAAAGCTGTTACAGGGTTAAAAGCGCGTGTTCGATGGTGGGAACGAATTGTGAGTTTGGTTAGTTTACTGATTCTTGTAGGGATCATTGGATTGCTTTTAGCGNTGAGCGTTGGCTTNGTTGCGCTGGGTGGTCGTGTTTTACTTGATGTGATTGTGAGCTAAGTTGTCAGATTCGGGCGGAGCCGCTGAGGAATTTAGTCTTGCTGGTGTGGAGCTTCGAAAAGATTTGATTCAAAAAGCGAGGCANGGTGATTTGGCATTNGCTAGAGAAGCGTTTACGAACCCTGATCCGAGAGTTCGCGCCTCGTCTATTGCTGTGCTTTCTGAAAATAATGAGCTTGATGATGAGTTAGTTACTGTTGCGTTAGGTGANATTCACCCAACCGTGAGAGCTTCACTTGCTCGTGCGGCTTGTTCAAATAAGGCTGTTCCTATTGTTCGTCTTCTAAATGATCAGGATTCTCNAGTTGTTGAGGTCGCGTGTTGGGCTGCGGGTGAGAGGGAAGAATCTGAGGATGTGGTTGTGGAAATGCTGTCAACGATTGCTCTTGACCATGATGATGCGTTGTGTAGGGAATCAGCGGTCGCCGCTNTGGGAGCTATTGGGGACTCNCGCGGACTGGANAGTATTTTGCAGGCAACNCAAGATATNGCAACTGTTCGGAGAAGNGCTGTTATNGCGTTGGCTCCGTTTGAGGGGCANGNGGTATCTGATGCNTTGGAGGTAGCACTTACCGATCGGGACTGGCAGGTACGTCAAGCTGCTGAAGATATCTTGGGCTNTACAGCTGAGTGAAGGGAACTATCGTCTCTGCCTGATTGATGGATCATCCATGAACATTGCTCGAACTGATTCAAATGATTCGATGCATCGTCCTGCGCCTAGNACAACGGCTTCTAAGGCGTTTGGNACGATGTTGACAGGAACATCGGTTTCTTGACTTAGTCTGGTGTCGAATCCTTTCAGCAGTGATCCTCCTCCTACGAGATTTATTCCTTGGACAATTATGTCCTGGGCTAGCTCTGCTGGGGCTTGTGAAAGGCATGAGACGGCGCAGTCGATCATTGCTGTGACAGCTTCGTCGATTGCAGATCGGATTTCGGATGGGGAGACAACAATGACTTCTGGAAGGCCGCTTGCGATATGCCTGCCGCGTACTTCTGCTCNGAGTTCATCTTCGTAAGGGGCTGCTGAGCCTATTGTGAGCTTGATCTCTTCAGCTGTTCGTTCACCGATTGCGACGCCGTATTCAGATTTAACAAAATTTTGGATTGCTGAATCTATATCGAACGAGCCGACTCGAACTGCTTCTAGGGCGACAACGCCTCCCATCGAGATGAGAGCAGTTTCGGTTGTTCCTCCGCCTACATCTACGATCAGGTTACCCATCGGTTCGTTGATAGGGAGGCCAGAGCCTATGGCAGCTGCGAGGGGTTGTTCGATCAGACGCGCATCGGCGGCGCCTGCTCTTCGAGCTGCTTCTGTTACTGCTCTTCTCTCGACTGCTGTAATTGCTGATGGAACGCAGATGACGACTCTTGGTCTATTGAAACGGGATACTCCGACGCGTTCAAGTAAGAGTCGAATCATTCTTTGTGTTACATCAAAGTCGGTGATAGCTCCGTGGCGCAGAGGCCTTACGGCCACGATATACGCTGGTGTTCTTCCAATCATTTGCCATGCTTCTTCACCCATAGCGAGGACTTCATTGGTTTTCTCATTTAGTGCTATGACAGAGGGTTCGTTAAGAACGATGCCTCTTCCTCTTGAATAAACGAGTGTGTTCGCTGTTCCGAGGTCGATAGCTAGGTCACGTGCCATTATTCGTTTCGTCTTCTTTTGTCATTGGGTGCTATTGCATCTAGTCCAGCGCGGAATTCTTCAATTGACGAATTGAAGCTTGTTTTCCTTTCGCGTGTGAACACCCAGATGACGAGTGTTCCTACGACGAAAACGATTGCTGCTGCTCCTAAAAAAATTAAGGGGTTCATCGGGGAACCTCTCCTTCATCTACTACTTCGTCAATTTCTTTGATGTGCTGTGGTTCTAAGCCCCAACTCTCACCACTTTCCCAGATTTCTCGCTTCCATATGGGGACAGTTGATTTTAATGTGTCAATGCAGAATCGTGATGCTTCAAATGCGTGATCCCGGTGCGGAGAACTTACGACAATAACGACTGCGGAATCGCCTATCTCGACTTTTCCGATTCTGTGAAGCATCACTATTTTGACGATTGAGGGCCATTGCGATCGTGCGTGTTTAGCTATGGCTTCGAATCTGGGCGTAACTTGTTGTTCATAGGCTTCGTATTCAAGAACGGTGACGTTGTCTCTTCCATCGGAATGGTTACGGGCGACACCACTAAAAGTAACGATTGCTCCTGTTGAGGGGTCGGAAGCCCAGTGGCTAGCTTCATCAACTGGTAATGGGTCAGAGCTCAAGCCGAGCCATGTGTTTCCGCTTTTGGGTGGTTCCATGGTTCTATGGTAGAGGTGATGTCTCCTCTCTGCTCCCCGTGATTTTCATTATTTCGGGGTGCGCGAATTATTTTTTGAGTTTTTGATCTACTGTTTTGTGATGGGCGGAGATCAAGAAGATGATTACATGATATTGCCTCCTCCTCCATTGGATGATCGGCTTTGGCGTCATCCAGCGGAGATCGGGCAATTGAAACGAATCAATCGGTCAATGATTTATTTTCGATTATTTGGGAAAATATCAATTGCCGTTGGTGTGTATCTTCTATGGGGCAAGGAATTGCTTGATTTTGTTTTTTAGTTTTCGTCTTTGATTCGTTGAATGAGGCGTGAGAGAGCGAAACTTACTATTCCTCCGATAATGATTGCCCCAACCAGAGACGCTCGTTGGCGTTGTTTTGCGTTCATGTTGGACCATGGCTTAGCCGGTGTTCCATCAATATATGCTTCAGCATTCGTGTAATCGGGTTGCCACCCAGCATTCTTGAGGCGTTGATTGGAGATAATCCATGGGTGGACTGTGTATGGAGTGAGCCCTGGTGGTGTTGGCGCTATTTTGTATCGCCAGGAGAATCGGCCAAGTTTGTCAGCCATTTCTTCTTTTAGACGCAAACGTGGGATTCTTCCGCTGAGTTCTCTGCAGACTTCGGCTTCTATGTATCCATCTGGAGCGACATTATAAGCTCCGGACAAATCTCCTCTGCTTGCGAGGCAAACAGCTGATGCTAGGTCATCAAGATGAAGGAATTGTACGGGGGGATCATTATCGCCAGCGTCTATAATTGCTGATGCTTTAAGTGACCTGGCGACCCAACTTATTTGCCCTTTTGCTAACGCTGTTGTTGGTCGAAGGANCACGACCTCAGANTGGGGATGTTTGGATTTCCATTCTGTCGCTAGGCCTTCAATTTCTGTTTTCACTGATGCAAATGAGAAATCAGGGTTTGGGTTGATGTCTGTGTGTTCAGTTATAGGAACTTCGTTGTTTGGCCACGCACCGTACACCATTGCTGAGGAAAGAATGACTATTNTTTTGATTCCTACTGCTGATGCTGCTTCGAAAACGCGTCGGGTTGCGTCGATTTCGGCTCCTCCTGCGTCGGTACCGTCGCTGCTTGGTCCAAAAGATGTAGCGAGATGGATAAGAGAAGTTGCTCCTTCGAATACCGGTTTCAAGTCATCTATTTGGAGGTCTAATTGGTGGTGATAGACGCGTCTGTGGTTGGGCATTTCAGGTCGTGTATCTATAGCTAGTATCGCTGCGATGCCTTCTGTTTCAGCGAGTGTCTTGCAGACACGTGTCCCGATGGACCCTGCTGCTCCTGTGACGATAAGCGTTTCCATAGCCTCCCTCAACTTTTTGGCTCTTGTTTTTCGCTTTGCTCTTAGGTACCTGAACTTTAGCCAAAAAAATGATTATGCACGATTTNTACACATCTTTTCTAAAGTCACCGACATCACAGAATTCAAANCTACTTAACTTTGTGGTTACCTAATAAAAACGTCGCATTCATGTGATGCACCTATTTTTGAATCATGAAGTTAATGCGNCGATTCATTGAGTCTTTAGGATCCCATATTTTGCGTTACGGTTGGTGCGATGCTTACGGGAATGCGTTTCTCCCCCCGCAGGTTTCTTCTTCCAACTGTGATGACAGTTCTCCTGAAGAGCTTTGGGATGATGAAGGGGAAGAAGAGTGGGATCGGGAATGGGAGTCTTTTAATTCAGTCAATGCCCAAAGACGAATTCGAGATGATNTTGCTATTCAAAATAGAATTCACGTAAATCCTTCCTAAATCCTTAAATTCCCCTCCCACCCGAGAAATTAGGCCACTGTACCCCTGTGGCCTAATTTCTTGTTGCGAAGTTTATAAACTAGNTTTTGTTATGAAGGTATCGCATGGAAAACAATAACCCATTTGAAGGTCTTCCTTTCTTTGGAGATTTTGAGAAATTATTTGGTGCTGGCGGTAAGGATCATTGGTCTACTGCNAAGCAGATAGCTGTTCAGATGGCTTCAGGTGAGGATGGGGACCCTAATGTTGATCCTTCCGACAGGATTGCTCTGGAAGAGTTGTCAAGAATCGCTCAGTTACATGTTTCGAATGCCACTGGATTAGATTCTGGGAATGCCATTGTTGTTCCTGTTACACGGACGCAGTGGGCACACGAGACTATTGATTCTTATCAGCCACTCTTTGAGAAATTAAATGATTCTTTGGGTGAAAGTTCCGGGAATGAAATTGAGAGTAGCGACCCTATGGGGGCAATGTTTGGGCANATGATGCAATTTTTGGGGCCGATGATGCTTGCAATGACTGCTGGTTCAATGGTTGGGCATTTAGCTCAACGTGCCTTGGGGCAATATGATTTGCCTATTCCTCGTGAGAAGAATGCCGGAGTGAAGGTCGTTACGAGAAATGTTGAGGACTTCGGTGGAGAATGGAGTCTTCCATCTCAAGAATTGTTGCTGTGGGTGTGTCTAAATGAATTGACGTATTACACGATCTTTCAGTTGGATCATGTTCGAGATCGTTTTGGTAATTTACTTATNGAATATGTGAGCGCATTTGAAAGTAACCCTTCCGGATTAGAAGAGAAGTTGCAACAGATAGATATGACTTCTCCTTCAGCTATTGAAGATTTGCAGAAGTCATTGGGCAGTCCTGAGGTTATTCTTGGAGCGATCCAAAGTGAGGAACAGAAGTATATTTTGCCGGAGCTTGAAGCCACAACAGCAGTGATTGTTGGTTACGTCGACTTTGTGATGGATTCGGTGGGTCATGGGCTTATCGGATCCTATGATCAGATTACTGANGCTATGAGACGGCAGCGGGTAGAAGCTGATCCCTCCGANAGGTTTATTGAGAGGTTACTGGGTCTTGAATTAACTCAAGCTCAGGTTGATAGGGGAACTACTTTCATCAATGGAGTTATTGAAAGAACAGGTACGGCAGAGTTAGCTCGCTTNTGGGANGATTCGAAGAATTTCCCAACGCCCAATGAAGTGGATGCTCCCGGCTTGTGGTTAGCCCGATTGGANCTTCCGGAGTGAGACTTTAGAAGAGTTTGAGGTTGTCGTCTTCTGGGTCTTCAGGAAACGGGTTGAAGGGCTCAAGGTTTTGTTTTACTGNGGGTATCTTTTGTTCTTCGACTCGGTCAGCGGTTGGTGGTTGTTCTTCTGTTGCTGATTTTTGAAATAGGTTTTTTAATAGTCCTATCGTGCCTTCTGCCGATGGTGAAGCCCCTGAGTTAGTTCCTAATAAGTATGAAACAGTTGCGGTTCCACCTGCGATAGCCAAAAGTAGAAACCCGAGTCTAGCTGGAAGTGTGAAGACGACTGGAATAAGTGCTCCGAAGACCCACATGAGTTGGAAACGTGTTTCAAATCGTGCGAATGATCGACCGTAATTGGCATCAGGGGCATCGCGCTGAACAATTGAATCAAACGCAAGTTTTCCAGAGCTTACTGATAAACCAACTGCGAGTCCTACAACGAGCGCTCCACTTATCCCTCCGGCCCATAATCCGAGGATAGCGATACTCGTTATCGTGAGAAGAGCTCCGAGCAGCATTCGCTCTTCACTGATTCGTGCTCGTACTTTGGGGGCGATGATAGATCCTATTAATCCTCCTATAACGCTGCAAGCGACGACTGCTCCGAGTGCGATAGCTGATGAACCCCCAGCCCCTATGTCTGTTCCTAAGAGTTCTTCATGGAGTTTCGCTCCAGTTGAAGTTCCTATTCCTGAAAGGTCTAGGTCATCGGTTCCTCCTCTGTATGCGAAAGCAACAAGAAATGTAAAGAATCCGATTATGCCTCTTAGAACTCCCATGCTGTTGGCTGCTCTGATGATTCCNGCNGANCNNAGTTCTTCTTTTTCATCTTCTTNTTCGGGTGAGGTTGCAATGGATGTTTTGGGNAGTCTAAGGGAGGCTAGACCAGCGAAAGCGAACGTAATCGCAGCGAGGATAACTGACCAGCTTGGTCCGCCTATGAGTTGCGCTAAAGCTGCAGGTGCGGCGCCGGAGAAACCTGCGATGCCTGATAGGAAAGCCAATCGTGCATTCTTTCCCACAAGTTCATCGTGTGTTTCAACAGTTGTTGGGACGACTGCCGCTTTGGCTATTGCGTAACTCTTCTGTAAAACAAGCATCGTAAATGCAAGTGGGAAAAGGAAAAGTGAGTCAAGGTTCGAGACCATGANTGCAGCTGTGACCACGCGTAAAATGTTTATAGCGAGAATCATGAGTCTTCGTCCACCTGCATAGCGGTCAATGAACGGTCCTATTAGTGGGCTCACGACGGCGAATGGGGCGATTGTTAATGCTAGGTAGAGGCCTACCCTCCATCGGGCAGCGCTTGGATCAATAGAGAAGAACAAGGAGCCAGCGAGGGCGACTGTGATCATTGCATCGCCGGCGGCTGAAAGGGCGTGGACTCTGCTCAGTCTCACAAAAGGTGACACAACGAATTTGCCTTTATTTGTTTTCGCAGCTGATGTGCTTACTTCGCCTTTGAAGAAATCAGGTTGTGTTTCAACGTTGTCATCCACATAGCAAGTCTAGGAGTTACATAAGTAAAGCGCATAAAATTTGCTTAGGATCTATTTATGGTCGGTCGGTATTTACAAACTTATATCCGACGCCCCGNACGGTGATTATTGACTGTGGTTTGCTTGGGTCCTTTTCAACTTTTGNTCGTAAACGTTTTATGTGGACGTCAAGTGTTTTCGTATCACCTACGTAGTCGAATCCCCAAACCCGGTCAATCAGAACGTCCCTCGTGAGTACTCTCCCAACGTTCTCAAGGAGAATTAGAAGNAANTCNAATTCTTTCAATGGAAAATCAACTATTTCGTTGCGTACTTNNANCTCATATTTNTCANTNTCAANTNGNATATCACNAACTGTAANTACTCTTCCTTCACTGANAGCTTCAGTTTCATCGGACCAATTTGACCGNCGNAGNAGTGACCGCATNCNNGCNACAACNTCNCNNANCCGNTANGGTTTNGTNANNTAATCNTCAGCNCCAACNTCAAGGCCTACNACAGTNTCTATTTCTTCANCTTTTGCTGTCACCATTATTATNGGCACTTTTGATTCTGTTCGTATTTCTTTGCAAACATCTAATCCGGAAATTTTCGGAAGCATTACGTCNAGNAGAATTAAGTCAGGTTTAAATGTCCGAAATAGNTNGAGTGCCNTTAAACCATCTTCTGCTANTTTGACATCAAAACCNTCACGATCTAGACCAACTTTTAAGGCTTNAACAAAGCTCTTTTCGTCTTCTACGACCAATACTTTGGGTAAATTTTGNTTNATGATGNNNCCACCTCATTTTCGTCGAGTAAAGGTAGAGAAGCATGGCCCTTTCCAGTTCTGGGTTCTATAGAATTTGTTGGGAATTGTATAACGAATGTAGTTCCCACCCCTTCTGTTGATTCGATGCGTATTACTCCTTCGTGATTTACAATGACATGGCGTACAATCGCCAAACCAAGTCCTACTCCTGA
>PAWI01000023.1 GCA_002713485.1 Acidimicrobiaceae bacterium | reverse complement strand
ATGATCTCACTNTTTCATCAGGTGTAATTGTCATAAATGTAGAATAATGGAAATTCAACCTGTAATGCTGCACAGTTGAAAAATAGACAAACACTGTATGTCCTATAAAACAAGTAAGAGGATGATGCAATGGCAAACGATTCAAACCATGCATATAAAAATTTTAAAGGAAAGGTAGGTAAGATATTCTCAACCTCCGAGCCTGATTGGCCTAAGCCTCCGACAGCGCCCACTGGGGCACCCAATGTGCTCGTAATGCTTGTTGATGATCTTGGGTTTTCTGATCTGGGATGTTTCGGCTCCGAAATTGAAACGCCTGCTCTAGATTCATTAGCACATGACGGAATACAATATACGAACTTTCATGTAAATCCCATGTGCTCCCCAACCAGAGCATCCCTGCTAACTGGTTTGAATTCCCACTTAGCTGGGATGGGTCATGTTGCCCATTTTGATCCAGGTTTCCCNGGCTATGCAATGGAAATAAGAGATGATGCAATCACCATGGGAGACCTTTTCCAAAAGAATGGCTGGGCGAGCCTGATGGTAGGAAAGTGGCATTTATGTAAGGATTCCCATCTGTCTGAGGCTGGGCCGAAACATAGTTGGCCGTTACAAAAGGGCTTTGAAAGGTTCTACGGAATTCTCGGGGGCTTTACGAACTTCCACCAACCGCATCGCCTGCACGAGGATAACCATGCACTGGATATAGATACTTACCCTGAGGGGTACTACTTTACAGATGATTTGACTGATCAAGCAATCAAAATGGTTAAAGAGTTAAGAAGTTCAGACCCGCTAAAGCCCTGGTTCATGTACTTTGCTCATGGAGCAGTCCATGCTCCGTTGCAGGCGAAGCCCAGTGATGTTGAGAAATACAAGGGGAGATATGAAGAAGGATGGGATCAGCTTCGGCGGAAACGTTTTGAAAAGCAAAGAGAGTTAGGAGTCATTCCCAGCTACACCAACCTCCCCAGCAGAAACTTTGAGCAAGGTCACGCAGTGAAAGAATGGGATGCATTAACTAAAAAAGAGAAGGAACTCTTTGCTCGCTATCAAGAAATATTCGCTGGAATGGTTGATAATGTTGATCAGAATTTCAAAAAATTAAGAGATGAGCTTGAAAGATTGGGGGAGTGGGAAAACACAATTATTGTTTTTACGTCTGATAATGGAGGCTCTAGGGAAGGNCAGGAGTTAGGGACATCGGCGTACTTTAGAACACTCTTGGCGTTCACTGGGCATACTGATTTGGAAAGCACTGACCTAGATTATGAGCGGTTAGACCTNCTTGGTGGGCCGCAAGCTCTTGCCCATTACCCTATGGGGTGGGCGATGGTTTCTAATACTCCCTTTCGTCTCTACAAAACAAATACCCATCAAGGCGGTCAACAGGTTCCTTTGATTATTTCATGGGAAAAGGGTTTACCCCCTGACAATCTGGTTCGGTCTCAATATCAGCACGTGACTGATTTACTTCCGACGATATGTGAACTTGTAGGGATCGAGATTCCTCGAGNAAAGGNTGGAGTTGAGNTTCCTCCTGCTGCTGGCAAAAGTTTCGNTGAGTCACTTACCNATGNTCATGCTCTCTCTACCCACCCAGAGCAATANTTTGAGATGATCGGTCATAGGGGAATGTACAAGGAAGGCTGGTCAGCATCTACTATTCGGCAACCAGAAACCGCCTTCTCAGAGGAGCATTGGGAATTGCATGATTTANGTAATGANCCCACAGAGAGCTTCGATGTTTCCGCAGACTATCCAGAAAGATTGAAACTTATGAAAAGCCTGTGGGAGAAGGCAGCTTGGGATAACCAAGTATTTCCTTTAGATGAAGGAAATAATGTAAAGAACATACTTCGCCCACCCTGGAATCATGAACTTGTCCAAGATATGGTCCTCTATCCGGGGACTCCAACTGTTGAGAGATGGAAATCTCAGCAACTTATTAGTTTCCGGAGTTGGAGCGTTGAGGCATCAATTGATTTCAAAAATGGTGACGAGGGCACAATCTTCGCTCATGGAGACCAAGGAGGTGGATACGCCCTTCAAGTTGTTAATGGAAATCTCCTATTTTCCCATAATGGGTATGGTGCGATGACAGAAATCACGTGCGGAAAATTGATTGAGGGTCCATGTCAGATTGTGCTGAGCGTCACTCCACCCGATTTTCTCCACTGGGATCTAACCATTTCAATTAATGGGTCCNANGTCGCCCAGCACGCCGGCTTNTTAGCACTACTAGCGATGGCTCCCTTTCAGGGGATTGATATTGGAATAGATAGCAAATCCCCTGTTAACTGGAGGATATTTGCGGATTTTGGAAACTTCCCTTATACCGGATTGTTGCATTCCGTCTCTTACAAGCCAGGTGATTTATCAGATTTTGCTGGTTCTAAATGGATTGACTTTCTTAAAGAAGAGGGAAGAAAATACGAGTAGTCTTACCCCAGTCTCAATGTCTCAAGTGGCTCTAGACGTGCAGCTTTTAAGGCAGGATAAAGACCAGCGATAATTGAAACAATCAATGCCATCCCTCCAGCAACAAGAAATAGTGGGATATTTAATGTCGCAACCCATCCAAGGATAGATGAGACGAGATAGATGACTCCTACNCCAGCAAGTACTCCTGCNAGCCCCCCCAGAACACCAACAAACAAAGCCTCAAGCACAAATTGCATCGCTATCGTAACCTTCGTATGTCCGAGCGCACGACGNATACCTATNTCCCCAGATCTTTGGATCACAGAAATAGACATGACGTTAGCAATTCCGACCCCACCGACTAGNAGCGCTAAACCTCCCATGAGGAANAGGATATTNCTTAATGTCGTATCAACGGCACCTTGGGCCTCAAGAAGGTCAGAAGGAACTGCTACTGTAACTCCTTCATCTCCGCCTAAGTTAATCGCTACAGGTAATGCGTTGGAGGTCGCATCAACCGCTCCCTCAACGGCACGAACATAAAGAGTTGTCGGTTTCTGTTCAATATCAAAATCTTCCTCGGCTGCTGATTTCGGAATGATTACTGCAGTATCTAATTTAGGAACTAAGTCGACATTCTCTAAGACGCCCACAACTCCATAAGTTTCTCCATTGACGTCTATGGTACGAACTTCTCCTGGTAGGTATTGATAATCCCTAGCAAGATCCTGACCAATAACTGCACTGCGGAAGACATTTTCTTCATCAGCGCCGTTAATGAAACGTCCGTATAGCATTCGAGCGTCTAAGACATCGAGAAGGTTTTGATCGCTAGTNAGGACAGGTACCGGAATAGTTCGAAAGAAATCTCTCCCGCCTTGCGATGGAAGGACTATNAGGCTCCCTATTTCGGTTATGCCTGCTGCACGATCAACTGTTGATACATTCATGGTGCGAGAGACTGCATCTTCAGGTAAGGTCGGGGCTTCACCNCCCGAAAAGGTTCCGTCTGCGGAGGCAACAATTAGGTTAGTTCCTAATCTTTCCAATGTTTGTCTCACATCGCCTTTGGCGGATTCATTTAAACCTACAGCGGCAACAATTCCTGCTGCACCCAGGACCGGTCCAAGCATTATCAATAAGGTCCTAACTTTTCTTGCAGTTAAACCACCAAGAGCGACATTGAGTATTTCTCTAAACCAATTCATAGTTACTCTAACTTGCCGCCTTTACCCGTTTCCCAGAATCTGTCCTCTAATGAATCGGTTCGCTCGCTACGGAGATCGTCAGCAATTATTTTCCCGTCTCTCATTGATACTACGCGATCCATTTGCTCTGCGATTTCTAAATCATGCGTAACTAGAACGATTGCACGGTTCTCGTTTTGGAGGTTTTTAAAGATATCCAAAACGATTTTCGCAGTTTTTGTATCTAGTGCCCCTGTAGGTTCATCAGCTAGGATCATTAGTGGGTCCGTTACCAAAGCTCTTGCAATCGCTACGCGTTGCTGCTCACCACCTGACATTTCAATTGGTCGATGATCAAATCGTTCAGCAAGTCCCACCATGTTCAAAGCGTTTAATGATCGCTCGTGGATTTCTGGTTTCGTTAGGTCGCGATAAAGCAGAGCGGTTGAGACATTTCCAAGTGCTGTGAGATGAGGAATCAGATGAAATTGTTGAAAGACAAAACCAATTGAATTTCCGCGCATCTTTGAACGTTCGCTGTCCTCTAGGTCGGTGATTTCAGTATCATCAACTTTTATTGAGCCTCTTGTTGGCAGATCTAAGCATCCAAGCAGGCCTAAAAGGGTTGATTTCCCAGACCCTGAGGGTCCGATTATTGCCATGAAATCACCAGCGTGGATATCAAGTGAAACTCCGTCAAGAGCATGAACAGCAACGGGTTCTTCGCCATAAATTCTGTATACGTCCCGTAGCTGAAATAAATTACGACTGTTTAGCCCTGGGGAATTGACTTGTTGCATCCCGAAGGTGCTCATCAGGTCTCCACCAAGACGAGTTCATCGCCTGAAAGGCCTTCCGTAATTTCGACAAATGCTCCCTCAGAGAGGCCAACTTTAACCTGCACTTGGCGAGTAGTTCCATCTGTTAAGACAACTCTCACAACATCGTTACCTTGTCCGTCCTGAAGAACTGCAGCAACAGGAACTGTTATCACGTCAACCTTTTCTTCTCTCGTAACATCAACGTTTACATTCGCTCCGTCTACTGCATCTAAATCTTCAAATGTTTGTATTACTCCTTCGTAGCGCTCTGAACCATCTGAAGAGACTGTAGCTGTCTCGTCTAACTCTAGAATTACGCCTGGGACAGCGTCTTGGTCACTGGCTTGGAGCTCGACCTCTACTTCCATTCCAACTTCCAAGTTTCCTCGGTCAGTTGGATTCAGTGTNAATGTAATCGTGAAATCTGGTTCTGTAAGCGTTAATACCTGTTGNCCAAGAAGGATGAATTCNCCATCGTCTACAGATACGGTNCCTATCCGTGCGGGCCATGACGCTACGACCATGTCGCCTGGAAGGAAAACTACATCGTCATCAATGGTCTCAATTTGCACAGTGACCTGACTCTCTCCAGCTAGCATAATAACGGTACCTGGGAGCTCATTGTAATCTTGCCCAGCAGTTGCGCTTCCGCTCAGTCTGTAATTTATTGATGTGTCCTCGACAACAGGCTGATCGGCTTTTATGACAAACTCAGCGTTACCACCTTCTCCGATCCCTCCGCCACCAGAAATCGTAAGCTCGGGTAAGTCATCAGATTCAATAACCCCTAAAGCCGACTTGGGCGTTCCAACAGTGTATGTCTCATCAGCGTTGGTTAGGACAGTAACCCAGAGCTCTTCATCAGGTTCAACTAGCGAATCATTCCTTGTTTGGAAAGTTAAGCTCACAGTCTCTTGATTAGCAGGAAGTTCAACTTCTAAATCTTCAGCTAGGTAGTCTGAGCCACTTGTGGCTGTTCCCCATACGGAAATTTTTATTATCGTATCCTCGTTACTGATTTTGTCTGTTTCGAATTCAAAAGTGATATTTCCACCTTCAGAGGTAGTAGCAGTAAGTGAACGGACCTCTATTGTTTGTACATCTCCCGAAGGGCTGGTTATTTCCAGAGATGCTTCATTGAGGGGGCCGGGCACATAAGCGTCCGTATCATTGGTTAGAAAACCATCACCTACTTCAATAATGAGTTCCTCGGGGCTTTCAATCTCATCATCTGTAAGTGTGGCTACCACAAGATCGTAAGAAGATGCTCCAGCAGGGAATATAAAAGTTCCTGTAAGGGGGTCATCATTAAAATCATCTCCAGCTGTTGCGGACCCGCTTGCAACATATTCGATTAGGGTATCTGATGGCATTGGTATATCTGAAGTGAATGTGAATGTTGCTGACTCTCCTTCAGTTACTGAGTTTGGGTTAACGGCTATTTCAATAATGGGCCTATCATTTTGAAACACTAAGTTGGCAGGCGTAAACAAAGCGTCTTCTGAATTGTTTCTAGTGAAGAGAGCGTATTTGGCTTCCCATTTATTATCGTTTGAGCTTATTGTTTGATCAGGAACACTTGGTTGTAGCTCAATAGCAATTGTGTTCTTTGCTCCGATAGTGTAGCCAGCTGAGTTAGAGCTGAGGGAAACGATAATATTCTCATTTGGTTCTGGGCTTGCGCCGCCATACCCCCGACTAATTTGCCACTCCCTTAAGCCTGAGCGGGTTTCTTCTGTGTAAAGTTGATCAACAATTCCGACCTCGTAACCGTTTTCCGAAAGGATAGTTTCTAGTTGGAGCACATCTGGACCATCCGATCCAACATCTAATTTCCTAAAGAAAGAGAATTCGCCATCAACAGCAACTGCAGCGCGTCCGTCTATTGCGTACAAAACATCACCAGCATTAATTGTGTCGCCATCTTCTACAAGCACTGAGCTCACTTGTCCGTCAACGCCAGAGGTTATCCTTTGAAGTTGATCTCTGCGGATCTCACCACGAACCGTAATATCGTCAGAAAGTGTTCGCCTCTCAACCGGTGCAACAACGTATGTTGGGCCATCAGTGCTTTTGGTGGCGCTATTTTCTCCACCTGTTCCAGGCCAGACAAAGATGCCAATAAGTAAGAGAACTACAACTCCAATACCGCTAAAAATTAGAACATTCTTTTGGTTTTTCAACTTCTGAACTACTCCTCGTCAGATTCGTAATTTTCCTCAACGTATGTGTTTGCTTCTTGCCTGCACGTATTTATATCACCTGCAGGGAATATGCCTTCAGAGTCCGCAGGTGGAGTCAGTCCCGATCCGTTGACGCCAAATCCGAGCGCTCCACGTTCATCTGGAATTATTTCTCCGACTTCCCAGCCAAGCCGCTCAAGGCATTCGCCAAAAACAGGAATGCCGAAATTTAATTGAGCAATATCTTCTGGAGTGAGATTTTCCTGAGCTTCGTTGAACGCTTGGAAACTAGCTATGATATTAGTGGTTGTGGCACATCTTTGAAGTGCTTGAAGGTAATCCGCCGAGAAGGAACTAGGATCTGCTACTTCTCCGTCGGGACCAGGCTGTCCAGGTGCCCCTATGAACTCGAATCCATCGTCTTCAAGGCAACCCTGAAACTGCGAGACNGCGTTNAAAAGGCTATCCAATGGGTCTTCCTCGGCTGTGGCTACATCAATACCTTCTTCTTCAACTACCTCTGTCTCAGTATTGAGTTCCTCAACTTCAACGTCTTCAACAGAGAGAGTCTCAGCTTCTTCAGCAGTTTCACTTCGTTGATCTTCAGCTGCCTTGACTGCGTCTGTGTCAATTACGACTTGCCCGCCTTGTCCAATGATAACTTCTGCCGTCTCAGAATTTCCACCGCCTCCACAAGCAAGGGATATCAGTACTACGACTCCTGCGATGCTGAACGTTTTGAGGTGATGCATTAGTCTCCTGCCTTTAATATATTCTGCGCGTGTCAATGTTTTCACAGTTCCGATGAGAGGGGTTTCTACAATTCTAAGCATATGTTATTTGAACCGTCAGTAGGTGTAATAGCTAAGACCGAAAGGTTCATCAGGGGAATGACCCCCAATTCCCGATCGGCGAAGTTGAAGAGATGCTGCATAAGAGTTCTGCGAATACTGAAGTAACGATAATAATCATTATTATTTAAGTCAAGTATTGAATTTGGCGGAATTTAAGAACGTCGCGTTACAGCAGGATTTTCCTGTATGGCTAATGTGCGCATGGTAAAAATGGAGTCTCCTGAAAGAACTCCACCTCTTCCTAGAAGGCGCCCATACTGCCAGTTTGATAAACCAAGTTCAGGCCTATTTAACGCGTATTGACCATCCACCCATCGAGTGAAGCCATTCCCGACAAAAGGAGCGTTGATATTTTCAAAAAAGGATTCAAATTGTTCATGGTCGTCTGTAACAAGGCTTACAACAAACTGCGGTGAATAGGTGTTACAAAGCTCTATCGCTTCTTCTATGGAATCCACAACGACAAGAGTGACTTCTGGTGAGTTCTCCCATTCCCATTCCGTGCCAATTCTATCGGTACTTATCAGGTCAGTTTGAGGCTCTGAAACCTCTCCTTCTGCTCTCTCAATTTGTACATTGTGGCGCCATGTATCTGGGATAAAGGGATCAGCTGAACTTGTGACATGGAGTTTAGGAGATGCTCCTCTGATTTTTCCAGCATCGGATAATGCGGAGAGAAACTCAGGAACCAAAGTGGGCGCAGCTTCTTTGGTTACGCAACATGTATTTAAAGTATTGCAAACCTTTCTATCTAGCGAGTGATAAACAGCTGCCTTGAAATGTTCGGAATTAGTATTTCTGACGCCCATTAGCCATGCTCCACCAGTGCCATGGAGGCTAACTGGAATGCCGGATTGTTTAGCAACTGAACCTAGCTGAGCAACTGCTGGTCCTGAACCTCTGGCAACTGCCAAAGCTAAGCGTTGATCTGAGAACATGGCGTACCCTGCAGATCGCTCAGCACTATTAATCAAACTTACAGAACCACTCGGTAGGCCTGATTCTTTAAGTGCTGGCTCTAAGGCGTGTTCTACAATTGCGTTCGCAGTCAAAAGAGCATCGGAACCTATCCTGAATACGACCGTATTCCCTGAGCGCAGAACTCCAGTAGCATCTGCAAAAACATTTGGTCTGCCCTCAAAAATAAAACCGACGACCCCCAGTCCAGCTGTCATCAATTGAACGCTCCATCCATCGTGAGTGATTTGCTCTTTAGCTTTGCCTCTTTGAGATGGCGTCTTTTCCCATAGTCTTAGACCAGCGATCATGTCTTCTCGCATTTTATTATTGAGGATTAAACGTGTAGTTGATTTTCCTTTCAGTTTCGCTACAGAAACGTCCTCATCATTTGAGTTCTTCATTAGAGAAAACCGTTCTTCATCTGCTAGAAAATCCGCGAATAACTTGAAAAACTCTGAAATGGATGAGTCGCTGACAGACCCCATCTCCAAGAAAGCAGTATGAGCTCGTTCAACTGTTGCGGAGGATATGTCCCACACTTTTGAAGGAACGTGCAGAAGATCTCCGGTTGTTTGAATGACAATTAATCGGTCTCCACTTTGGAAACTGTTCGCAAGGTCGTTTGAGACAGTGGCTATTTTGTTCCCACCATAGGGGATCTGCATGCCAGGTGTAAGAGATTCAAGTTCGTTACCCATTTGGGCATGCTATCTAGAACTTGACTACTCTCACAAATACAAACGTCTACTTGGATACTTCTTTCTTGCCTCAATGAGAGTAAGGCTGTTTTCAGCTAGCTTTCCTAGTATGCAAACGGATTGGAATCCAATTCTTCGTGAGGAGTTTAGTAAGCAATACTGGAGGGAGCTTCAGGAATATGTGTTTAATGAGCGCTCTTCTTATCAAGTCTTTCCACCGCATTCTCAAGTTTTCAGGTCGTTCCATTTGACACCTTTTAAAGAATTAAAAGTCGTTATTCTCGGACAGGACCCTTATCACGGGGCTAGTCAAGCCAACGGTTTATGCTTTTCTGTTGCGAAAGACATTCCGCTCCCTCCTTCGCTTCGCAATATTTTTAAAGAACTTGAAAACGATATTGGAATTCCGCCCTCCAAGAGTGGTGATCTGACAAATTGGGCTGAACAAGGGGTTTTGCTTCTCAACACGACTTTGACAGTAAGAGAGGGCCTTGCAGCATCTCATCAGGGAAGAGGTTGGGAGACTTTTACTGATGAAGTCATCGTTCGAATTAGCGCTGAAAAGGAAAATATTGTTTTCGTTCTGTGGGGAGCATCTGCAAGGAAGAAACAAGCTTTAATAGATATGACAAGGCATCACATAGTTGAGTCTGTGCACCCGTCACCTTTAAGCGCCCACAGAGGTTTTTTTGGTAGTAAACCATTTTCCAAGGTAAATCAGTTGCTAGAGGATAATGGAGTCGATCAGATTGACTGGTCTCTTTAGCTCTTTAATTGTTGCGTACCCTTAATCATGTGGGAAACTCAAGTTAATAAGAAAGGACGCTATGGGCGACTTTTTCCAAAACGGCGTAATTACAACTCTTCATAACTTGGCCGATAGGCCTGTCCAAGAATTAGAGAAGGACCTTCAGGACTGGTCTGAAGAACGACCGATGTCGTTAATAATTCCTTCGCTTTACAGCGAATTTGAAGGACCGGCTATGCCCAAAATTATTAATGAGTTGGAGGGTATTNATTACCTCCAAGAGATAATTATTGGTTTGGACCGAGCAAATGACGCTCAATTTCAGAGGGTCAANGAACACCTAAGCGAGATCCCTATTGATGTCAAAGTGATCTGGAACGATGGGCCGTTGATGGGTGACCTTCAGAGTGAGCTAGCATCAGAAGGTTTAGCGCCCCTCGAGCGTGGCAAAGGTAGCAACGTGTGGTTCGCAATGGGGTACTTTTTGGCATCAGGAAAAGGCAAAATACTCGCTTTACATGACGCTGATATCTTGGATTATCGAAGTGAAATGCTTGCGCGTCTGTTGTACCCATTGGCAAATCCAACTTTTGGTTACGCATTTTGTAAAGGGTATTATTTTCGAACTGATGCTGAGGGGTTTAATGGCAGAGTAGCCCGCTTGCTAGTCACGCCGCTCCTGCGTGCTATGAAGCAAATACTCGGAGAGGATGAATTTCTAGCGTATCTCGATAGCTTCCGTTACCCCTTAGCAGGAGAATTCTCAATGGATGCTGACCTTGTCAAGGGGCTCAGAATTCCATTTGATTGGGGTCTTGAAATAGGAGTTCTGTCCGAGGTCTATCGAAATTACACTACGAGTAGAATCTGCCAAGTAGATATAGCAGATTCGTATTCTCATAAGCATCAGATTGCTTCTGAAGATGACCCCTCGCAAGGCCTGCACCGAATGGCAATTGATATTTCTAAATCAATTTTCCGGAAACTTGCTATAAACGGAGAAGTATTCTCACAAGGTTTTTTTAGAACATTAAAAGCTACTTACTATCGAACGGCACTTGATCTTTCAGACCGCTATCAGCATGATGCTGAAATGAATGGTTATCCGATTGATAGACATTCAGAGGAAAACCTGATTGAGCTCTTTTCTCGTGCCATCACAAAAGCAGGAGAGGATTACTTAATGCACCCGATGGAACAACCATTCATTCCATCTTGGTCCGTAGTGATGTCAGCTATGCCCGATATTCTTCATCGCATAAAGTCCTCAGTCGACAGTGAAAATATCTGATCCTCTAACTTAATCTTTCAGCTTTGGGACGAGTCGTTCGGGTAAACGTCCATGTTCTACTAGCCAGCCAAGAGTATCTGTGAAGCTTTCTGATAGAGGTTTCCATTCAATTCCTAGTTCTGATCTAGTTCGGCGGTCATCGCCAGGTACTAAGCTTGTCATGAACTTTGATGTAGCCAAATCTAAAGGGAAATCTATTCCTAAGCGCCCCAAAAGGTCGCCTAAGCGACCCATTCCATGAAAGAGTGTGTTCGGGAGGGTTAAAGTGCGAAGCTTTCTTCCAGTGACTTGTTCCAGAAACGATTCCGTTTCTGGCCAGTCGAGATAATGACCAAAGACACCGTACCTTCGAGGCCCTTCATTGGCTTTCAAGCAAAGGCATAGTACTCTAGCCAAGTCTCTTACGTCATGCATTAGAATACCGCCCGTCTCTGGCAGAGGNATTATTGGAGCTTTCAATAAACGGGCGATTCCCTTTGCTGCGACACTTACACCAACATCATCTGGTCCAATTATTCCAGATGGCCAGATNATTACCACCGGGTGGCCGTCTTCTTGGAGATTCCGTGCGATGAGTTCACCCTCGGCTTTTGACTTTGCGTATGCATCAACAGGGGAAGGGCTGATTGGGGAGTCATCGGTATAAATTCCTGTAGGTGGCGGGTGAAGAACGCTCTGAGATGAAACATAGACAATAGGGTCAAGTCCCGCTTTGGTTGACAACTCAAGAACGTTTTTGCTCCCGACAGCATTAACTCGTTCTATCAGTGGGATCGCGCCCCTTCCCGTTGCTGCAACCGCAGCTGTGTGTATTACAGCTTCGCAATCNGNAAAAAGTGGTTTTAAGGAGTCACGGATGGTTATGTCACCCTCTACACAAGTGATTTCAGGTAAGTCATGCAATCGTCTAACAGCATCTAGTTTGGAGCGGTCTCGCACAAGAGCTACTGGCTCATGACCAGAGGCTATTAATTCTTTAAGCGTATGCCCACCAGTNAAACCTGTGGAGCCAGTTACAGCTACTCGCATTACCTTAAGCTAGCGCATCTGCTCGCCTAAGGGGATGGTTTGTATGTTGTTGTTTGCTGATTACAAACCTATTCGTTGGGCGAGTAATTCGCGATGGTAAGTGGGGTCACCAAAAAGCAATTCTGAGCTTTTGGCTCTCTTAAAATAAAGATGTGCGGGGTGTTCCCAAGTAAATCCGATACCGCCATGGATTTGAATATTCTCGGCAGCAGCGTGGAAGTAAGCTTCAGAGCAATATGCCTTTGCGAGGCTCGCAGTTGATGCAAGCTCGTCATTCATTTCTGCCGCACACCAGCCTGCATAGTAAGCAGCTGATTTGGCGGATTCGACTTCAAGTAGCATATCTGCGCACTTATGTTTGATCGCCTGAAATGACCCAATCGGGCGACCGAACTGCACGCGAACCTTCGCGTATTCAACTGACATGTCTAGGCACATTTGTGCTCCGCCTACTTGCTCTGCAGCTAGAGCTACTGCGGCGAGATCCAAAACTGTTGAGAGTGTTTCCCAGGCCGCCCCTTCGGTTCCAATCAACTTTGCGGGTGTGCCTGCAAAATCCAATCTTGATTGTTTGCGAGTCTGGTCCATAGTCGCTAGAGAAGTTCTTGTTAGTCCTTCAGCATTTGCGTCAACTTGGAATAGGCTTACACCATTATCGGTTCGGGCTGCTACAAGAATGATCTCAGCGCTGTTTCCGTCAATTACATACATTTTTGTTCCGTTAAGGGTAAATTCTGTCCCGGAGCCATCAGCTTGCATTGTCACACCGGACTCATCCCATTTACCATTCTCTTCGGTTATGGCGAGCGTTGCGATTGTTCCTGCCGCAATTTGAGGGAGAAGTTCTGCCTTAGCTTCGTCATCTTCCGAATGAATGAGCGTGTTAGCAGCTAAGACAACACTGGAAAAGTAAGGCGCACATAGTAGTGAGCGACCCATCTCTTCAAGTACAACTATTAACTCTACGTAGCCGTATCCTTGCCCTCCGAACTCTTCTGGGATAATGAGGGCTGGGAGCGCAAGTTGGTCGCACATTTGCTGCCAGACTTCGGAATCAAATCCAAGTTCTGTCTCCATTTGTTCTCGTACAGCAGCTTCGTCTGCTTTGTCCTCGAGAAAGCTTCGAACGAATTCTCTTAGTTGTTCTTGTTCATCTGAAAATGCAAAATTCATAGTTCTCCTTAATTACTCCCAATCTATAGAGAAAAACTAAATGACGCACATTAAAGTATGTACAAACCTGTACAAATAGCTTAGACTGATGTGATGGATGGTGATCAAAAAGTCTCAATGAGTAAGTTGCGTAAAGAACTTGCGACTTTTCTCCGGANAGCAAATACAGGNGAACAGGTNATANTTACTGTNGATGGTAAGCCGTTTGCTGCACTGGGTCCTATCGAGGCTAAAGATGAGATTACGTTGGATCACNTAATTGCAGGTGGTCTAGTNCGTAAGCCGNTAAGGAACGAATCGCTTACAAACCCTGATGAACCAGTCTTTCCTNTTGATACTAATNTTGCGTTAATTCTTCGTGAGATGCGTGGNTAATGAGCCGAATAGTCGTTGATACATCTGCTNTANTACATAGATANCTTCCAGGNAANAATAGGCGGTTTTTGCTTGATGAAATGTCTNATGGAAAAGAATGGATAGCTACTGAACTNGTGAAGACTGAAATGCTCTTATCCCTCAGACGTGCAGCTATTTCGCAAGGTCATTATGACTCAATTGCGAACTCTTTTAGGGCTGAGTGGGAGGCTTTTTATGTTATTCCGATTGACAGTAGGTGTNTAAACCATGCAGCCAAATTGGGGGCTCAATACGGNTTAAANTTGGTAAATGCTATGCATCTCGCAGCGATTGACAGAATCCCTCGCCCTTTTAAGTATCTGACATTTGATCATGCCCACATGTCAGCAGCAGTGGAATTAGGTATNGAAGTCCTCGCNCCGGCTACGAGAAATTAAATCTCGTTCTCGGGGCGTCCTGTCCCGCCGCTGGGCTTGCCACCCATGTTCGCGTTAAGTCTTGCTTTGGACATCAATTCTGTCATAAGGGTGCCNAGGTCTTGCGGATCTTCTGGTTGAGTTCCTGTGGGACCCAAGACCCAGCCCTCTGAAATTCCAATTTGGTTTCCGCGAACGTCAAAGCATCTGCCAGTAACATTTTTAGCTTCCTCGCTGCATAGCCAAGTCGCTGTAACGGCTTGCCATCGAGGAGACATAGCTTCTTTTTGTTCATCTGATAGATTATCCATTCCGACGAGGCCAGCTGTCATTCTTGAAAGTGCAGCGGGAACTAAGGCATTGACCGTGACGTTATACTTTGCCAGCTCCATGGCAGTTATAACAGTAAATGCGGCTATACCGGCTTTGGCAGCTCCATAGTTACTCTGCCCAATATTGCCATATATCCCAGATGGGGATGATGTATTGATAACTCTTCCGTAGGTATCCTCACCTGCNTTAGCCTTATTCCTCCAATACACCGCAGCATGGTGGGTCGGACCAAAAGTGCCTTTCAGATGAACGCTCATAATTGAATCCCAGTCATCTTCGGACATAGAGAACAGCATTCGATCTCGGAGGATACCAGCATTATTGATAAGAATATTGAGATCGCCATACGTATCAATAGCTTGATCAATCATAGATTTNGCATCTTCAAAATTAGAGACGCTTCCTCCATTCACTACAGCTTCCCCACCCATAGCTTCAATTTCCTCTACTACCTTTTGAGCTTGAGTTAGATCCTCACCTTGTCCAGAAACATCTCCNCCAAGATCGTTTACAACAATCTTTGCTCCGTGCGAGGCNAACATCAAGGCATGCTCACGACCTATCCCCCCAGCTGCCCCTGTAATTAGTGCTACTTTGCCATCAACAAGTTTAGTCATTTCGAATCTCCTAATATCTTTGCTCAAAGAAGGTTATCTCAGCGAGGAAAAATGTGCGACTCAAGGCAAAGCTCAGTTAATATATNNACGTCTTCTTGAAGCTTTCTNGTATTTTCCCTACGCTTACGATCACCACTTAACGGAGGAAANATTTTGGGAGCATTAACTGGAATACGTNTCATTGACGTAGGGCTNTTAGTNCAAGGACCNCAGGCAGGCCAGACNTTGGCCGATTTAGGCGCNGAAGTGATTAAGGTTGAACTTCCAGTTATGGGAGATATGGCAAGATGGATCCCGATATCCATGGAGGATTTNCGTACCCCGTATTTTGAGGCGTGCAATCGTGGGAAGCGAAGCATAACGATTGACCTTCGCTATAAAGAGGGAGCTGAGATTTTTCGTAAGNTAGTNGATAGTGCAGATGTTTTGTTAGCGAACTTTAAACCAGGAACATTAGAAGCNTGGGGTCTCGGGTATGACGAGCTTAGTGAGTCNAATCCAGGGCTCATTTATGCGATGGGGTCAACATTTGGTCCGGAAGGCGAGGGATCTAAACGTGAGGGAGCTGATTTAGCAGGCCAAGCCGCTGGAGGGCTCATAAGTACGACTGGTTTTGATGGCGAACCTCCTACTCCAGTTGGTGCAACAATCGCAGACCATATTGGAAGTATGAATATGACGGTTGGGATTCTAGCTGCTCTNTTTGCAAGACAAACTAGTGGTAAAGGACAGAGAATAGATGTGTCTCTTCTCGGAGGACAGATTTATGCTCAAGCTTCTGAATACACCGCCTATCTGATGACAGGAGAAATCCCCGGTCGNAGCAACGCTGGGCATCCGCTCTTACCCATGGCATATGGAATTCTTGAGACTGCAGACGGATACATCGCACTAGTCGGGGTATTGCCNGATAAGCGACAAGAGTTCTATGAAGTCGTTGGTGTCCCCGAATTAATTCAAGACGAAAGATTCGCTCCGATTATTTATACAACAGANATACGTAAGGAACTATTTGAACTATTNGCCCCTGGGTTCAAGAAGAAGACTACNGAGCAATGGGGTCAGATTCTTGATGATATTGAGGTGAGATACGCTCCAGTAAATGATTATGATCAAGCCGCTAATGATCACCTCGTTTTAGAGAATAATTATCTAGTNGACCTTAAAGACTCAAGNGGGNATANACGACGTGTTGTAGGCTCACCAATCCGAATGTCTGCCACACCCNCGCAGATTTCTGTTGAAGCTCCTCAGTTAGGCCAACATACAGAGGAGATTNTACTTGAACTAGGTTATGACTGGGANGACATAGCAAAACTTCGGGAAACTCCGGCTATTTGAATCANCGGTATCGTTNCTGCGCTCAAGTTGGATAGTATTTGCCTGTGAAATATCTCGTTTCATTTCTGGTAGTAACTNCGTTGGCTNTTCATCTTGGTGCATGTGCGTCTTCCGNANATAATGAGGAAACNCAGATTGNTGAAATAGTTCAAGACCTTGATGAGCCNACAACAGTTTTTCAAGACTCGACAGAAATATTNGTTGAAAGGATCAGAGAGGAAGACACAATTGTTGTCGGGGTAATTATTGATGAAGAAAATCTCATGGCACCCCACGACCGTCAACCAGGAGTTGCCTTTGTAGGCGAGATAGAGAGGGTTAATGANAACGGAGGGCTCTTAGGCAAGCAAATTACAATCATAAGAGTAAATAGTGAGTCACGGCTTTCTGTCATTGANAATGCGGCNAAGAAATTGATAGAGGCAGGTGCGCAACTACTCGTGCTAACATGCGAATTGGATTACGCAGGGCCTGCACTAACGAGAGCAAAAGAAGCTGAAGTTCTTGTTATCTCTCCATGTGCCACTGAAACACAGTGGGGAACTGGGGCAGTCGACAAACTGGCCTTTTCCCTCACTACTCAATCGCAAAAGTACGGGGTCGAATTAGCAAACCTTCTATGGGACGAAGGGAAAAGGACTGTAGGTGTTCTCTGGGATAACTCTGCACCCGAACCGATTCAAGAATGCAGCGCTTTTAAAAATCGGTGGCGTCAGTTAGGCGGTCGAACGACTATTGACTCAGCTATTAATATGGTTACCGCAACAGATATCATTAATGCTGGAGATCGGGCCAGAACATTAGATGCAGACTCCATAGCTTTATGCGCTTTTAATCGTGTCGGAACCCTTGCTCTTCAACGTATTCGGGGGGCAGGATGGTTAACTCCTGTTATCGCAGGTGTCACTATGGACAGCGCAGCTTTCAGGCCTTTAGACGTTTCGGGAATTGGAGATTTCCGTCTGCTTAGCTTTGCATCTACTTCTAACGATGACCCATTTCCAGAGGTTAGAAACGCAGCAGTTAACTTTGTTTCTATTGACGGTGTTCCCCCAGCAAGTGGAAGGTTCGTTCTTGGTGCTGACCTTGCAAAACTCTGGGTTTACGCAGTAACCGAAGCTGGTACATCAAATAGTCTGGCTGTAGCTGATCAAATCAAATCAATTGATACTTTTGATGCGGTTTCTGGTCCTATAAGTTTCGGAGGAACGCAAGCCGTATTGAGAAGAGTGCTGAGAGTCCTAGAACAAATCGAAGGAGATATGGTTTATCAGAAAGTGTGGGAATACTAGTCAGTACCCTGAGTCAATATCAATACACCCAATAAGTTCAAAACCCTGGATGTATCTTGAAACATTCTCCGTTACGCGCGAAGAAAGAAGTTTGATGCCCATCTCGGGTGTATTAGCGGTATGAGGTGTTATCAAACAGTTAGAAAGGCCCCAAAGCGGATGACCGAGTGGTAAAGGCTCTGGTTCAGTCACATCAAGAGCTGCTCCCAGAATCTCTCGATTTCGCAAAGACTCAACTAGGTCTTCGGTAACAATATGCTTGCCTCTTGCTACGTTCACAACAATTGCATTTTTCGGGAGTAGTCCTAACTCGCTTTCTCCAATAAGGTTCTCAGTTTCCTCAGTAAGTGCCAAAGCTATTAAGAGGACATCTGTAGTTGGAAGTACCGTTCCCAAATCCTTCAGTTGGAGTGTTTGACTAGCACCAGATAAAGGGGTAGTTGTTTTCCGTATGACTGTAATTTCGCATTCGAATGGTTTGAGCAGAGGAATAATGTCCTCTGCTATTCCTCCACCGCCGAGAATCGTTACCTTTGCCCCATACATATTGTTCCCGATGCCTCTACTCCATTGAGTTGATTGAGCGTATTCGACTAGGTTTCTTTTCAACGCAAGCATCATCCCAAGTGCATGTTCAGCTACTGCAGGCGAGTAAACACCTTTTCCACATGTCCAAAGCCTTTGATAGTCAAGCATTTTAGCAAAAGGCTCAATCCCTGCGAAGGGTAGTTGGACCCAGTCATGGTTATCAGCAATATAGTCACTTATCAACTCTGGCTTCTCGGGAGATGCCCATATTAAAGCACTTGCTTCTTTGGTGTTGCATACTTTCGCACCACCAAGTTCAACGGCTTTAACCAAAGCATCGCGACGCCAGTTCTCAGGCTCTACCGCGACCAACCCTTTCCTAGGGCCCTCCGGAGAAACTTTTCTAAGAGTTAAATTTTCTGTCAAGGAATTCTTTCTTCCCACGTGTGGAGGTTACATCTCTCCCTACT
>PAWI01000022.1 GCA_002713485.1 Acidimicrobiaceae bacterium | reverse complement strand
GAGAGAATCGCAAGTGTATTAGAAGACATTGAAGAAGTATGTGACATTGCCCTTGTTACGGGCAAGTTCACGTGCCAAGTTTTGATTCAATGCGAAGCGGCAGCGAAAATGAAGGAACTTGCGGATATCATCCAAGAACGCCTGGGCTCATCTGAAAGCAGGGTCAGGATCATCACAGGATCAATCCCAGGTTATCCAAAGTCGAATAATCCCATTTACCTTTCCCACCTTGTTGAAAAATCTCAACCGGACACTACTCAACCGGAACGAGAAACTAGTGAGGATGCATCCGCTATTGAAGAGCCTTCAGGGTCCTCACTGAATACTGAGCAGAGCGATCAAGATCTCCCTGAAGTTGTTTCTGAAGCTGGCGCAGAGGATGCCCCAATAATGGATAGCGAAACCGATGACGAAGATGATGACGTAGTTTGGAGTTTCTCATCGCCTGAAGAGCGAGTTGTGAAAGAAGAGCGTCCAGTAATCGGTTCGACTAGTTAGCAGCTTCAGAGGATCTGGTCAGTCTAGATTCTATTCCGGCTTTCGCAAATAACTTTTGTGCCACATCATTAGCTTGAGCAAGGATATCCATTTCATTCAATCCGAGCAGCAACGAGTCTTTGATCAATAGTTGACCATCAACCATGACATGACGCACTTGTGATGGCGATGCACAAAAGACTAACGAGCTCGCAACGCTGTGCACAGGCGCTGTGAAAACGGTTTCAAGGTCAACAACAATTAAATCTGCTTTATAACCCGCTAAGATTTGCCCGATTTGTGTTTCTTTACCTAGCGCTTGCGCTCCTCCACGACATGCCATCGTTAACGCGTCCTCAGGTTGGAGAGCAGTTGGGTTCAGATTATGAACCTTTTGCAACAAGATTGTCGCTTTAAGCACTTCGAACATATCTTGACGGTTGTTGCTTCCTGGCCCGTCACTTGCAAGAGCAACTGGAATTTCCATATCAATCATGTCCAGAATTCTCGGAACTCCAGAGGCTAGATACATATTACTTACGGGACAGTGAACTACTATTGACCCGCTTTCTGCAATAAGGTCTAACTCATTATCATCTAACCAAACACTGTGAGCTAATTGAGTATCTGGACCCAATACCCCTAGTTGTGAGAGCCATTCAACATGGCGCAACCCCCGCTCATCAATGCTCATTTCAACCTCGGTATGGGTTTCCGCACAATGTATGTGAGTTCCAGCTCCCCACGAACGTGATTCACTTATCGTTTGCGACATAGCTTCGTCACTGCAGCCCCATGGAATTAAGGGGGCGAGCTCTATGGTGATCCGATCATTGTTGGTGCCATGCCATTTGTTACGAACTGTTCGTGTTCTTTCAATTACCTGTTCATGAGTTTCGGTTAAAGAGGGCTCATAATTTCGATCTGCCCAACCACGTGCGAGCAGAAAACGCACTCCGAGCTCATCAGCGGCTTCACAGATCGCGTCATCAATACTTTCATCTATATGGATGTACTGATGGTCAATAACAGATGTAGCTCCTGTTCGTAAGTTCTCAATTAGTCCGACCATCGCTGCCAGTTTCGCAGTATGTGCGTCTAGGTGCACGGCACCAGGCCAAATACAATGTTTGAGCCAATCTAAAAGTGATTTATCGTCACCAAGCCCTCTAAAAAAAGTTTGAAATAAATGAGTGTGTGCGTTAGTCATGCCAGGCATTGTCGCTGTACCCGACCCATCAATAACAGTCTCAGCACCTTCACGAACACCCGCTGGAGGGGCCCCTGAACCGACTTCTTTGATTACATCTCCACTGACAGCGACCCAACCAGGGTCCACGACAGTAAATTCATCGTCGAGGAGAAGAACAGCGGTATTCTCAATCAGAATGTCAATGCCTAATGGACTGTTCGCTGACACGTTACCTTCCGACTTCCCACTCCGAAAATGACTCAATAACCGGTTCAATATCATCCATAATGGGGTAAAGAATAGGACATGTAACACCTGCTTCAATGAATTCGGAAACTTTATCCCTACACTCACTTGAAGTCCCAACAGCCATCAATTTCCTGACTAGATCATCAGGGATTAAGTGTGCAGCTNTCTTATANTCNTCTTCTGTNGCTGGCCAACCGACTATCTCTTTGACTTTGTCTACAAGGCCGGGATCAGCTCCTGAGGCTTTCATNATGTGAGGTTCTGTTCCTAAGTAGTANGCTACTAGTGATTTNCCTGCCATAACTGCACTCTTTGGNTCGTCGTCAGATAAGGCACAAGCTAANAGCTCAGGTCTATCTATNTCTTTGATTTCCCTTCCGCTTCTCTTCGCACCGATTTCAACTTGCTCAACCGCATCCNTTATATATTCNGTTGACACTACATAATTGAGNACCGGTCCATCACATATCTCGCCACTTAGCTGCAGCATTTTGGGACCTGTAGCTCCTATGTATATGGGTATATTCCTTGGCTCTNTTGATCCATATGCGACATCTANTTTAACTTTGTCAAGTTTGACAAAGTTACCCTCGTAACTGGTCTCTTCCATAGTGAACAGAGATCGAATCGCTTCAATATTTTCACGCATCGCCTGNAGGGGCAGTCTACGATCCGCCCCAACTCTAGAGGCGATAGGTTCCCACCATGCTCCTAACCCAAGCATGACTCTACTTTCTCCTTCAGGAGTTAGNCCTGCGAGTTCCCACATGGTGCTCCAAGATGCAGCAATAACTGCTGGGTTGCGTGTGTATATAGGAAGAACTCCACTGCCAATCTTTATTCGTGATGTTGANGCTATTAAAGCACTCATCATCACAACACAATCACGCGCTAGTCTTGTATCGGCTTGCCATATCTCAGAGAAACCTTTCTCTTCAGCAAATTGCGCTATCTCAAGTTCATAACTTATTTTATGCTTGTCTTGNAGGTAAAGTCCCATTCTTTGAGCCATGGACTGACAATACAGGCAAGTTGACATGATACAAGTCTTTATCTACTTTTCTAAGGTTCGTAAAAGTATGGAATAGTTAATTTATGGAAATCCTGCTNGTAGATGGCTTCACCGATTCAAATTCCCCAACTCAAATTATTTTTGATGAGTTGATTCAAATGCGTCACAGAATATCCTCCTTAAATCTAGCTGAAGAGGGTTTCAGTAATTTCATGTCAGGAACCGAAAGAGATTCTTATCACNATGANCATAACTTGGTAACTTTATCCCAAAGGAAATCGGCAGAATTAGTGAAAGCAACAAACGGGCTAATTCTTTGTTACCCACTCAAAAACGATATTTTCCCACCAATGGTAAAAAGTTGGTTTGAGAGAGTATTNATACCTGGTGTCTCATTTACCTTTACGGAGAGTGGGAAGGTTAAAGGTGCGCTAAAGAATTTACGGTTTATCAACTTTTTGATTCTTGCTGAACCAAATATAAGAACCAAGAAGTGGTCAGATCCAAATAGTTCTCTTCTGAGGGCTATCCGAATGAACGCCGGGTTACGGTGCAAGACTTTTCTCTCNATTGGCGAAAATATTNGTGATCTTGGAATCGCAGCTCAAAAGAACNTAAACAAAATAAGGCAAATTAGTTCTTGATTGCCCTGTCNAGTTCGGTACCAATAGCTTGNAGGAACTCTTCAAGTTCTGAATCGGCTCGTCTNTCTATCTTGTAAAGGGAAACCCATTTCAACTTGACATCACTATGACAGATAGTGGCGATCTTACGTTTTGTATATGCTCTCCCCCATTCGCCTTGCACAAGATTTACTAACTTGCTTGAACCATGAGTTGTTATTGACAGAATNGATTTAACATTNACGAANAGATCATTTTGAGTTGNGAGAACTAGGTTTACCCACTCGAGGAAAGAAGCGGGATATCCGCCCCACCACGTTGGATAAATGAAAATTACGGAATCAGGTTTTTTGATATTTATATCAAGAATAGTTTTTTCTTTGCCTAGGCGGATCAAAGTAGTATCGGTNCNAGCTGNATCAAGGTGAGAAATTACACGTGTGAGGATGGCTTCATTNAAACTCTTTTCACTTGGATGTGATTGGACGACTAAGACAGTCACGATGAAATCCTGTTTGTTCGCTTTAGTAACAAAAGNGTCTTACAGCTGGGGCATNACATCTTCAGCTAGCCGGTGAAGTTGTTCCTCAACTTTTGTATAACGGTCGCCGGGCATTGCGGGNAANAGGACAAGGTTCTCAACTCCCCCTAGGTAGTNGCAGTACCACCGAATCTGTTCAGCGACTTCGTCNGCTGTCCCAACCAACCAGACTTTATTTTCAATTGANTCTTCAAGAGTAGGAATAAGACCCGATTGTGCTGGACCACCATTAGCGCCCATGTAGCCCTTACTCCATCCATATGGACCTAAAAATTTCCACATTTCATCNTGNCCATCGCGAACCGAGTTAATCGCTGATTCATGCGTGTCTTCAANACAAGTACACAAGACAAGCGTTCGCTTTTCTCCNGGGNCTAAATCAATTCCATGGGCCTCTTGATAGATAGATGCATATTTATTCCAAAACTGCTTCATGAACTCAAAATGTTTTAGCCACATGACNCCGCCCCAACCCTTTCGTGGCACAGTTTCAAGGGTGGGAGGTGAAGTAATAGCTTGCCAAATCTCATAGGGGTATAAAGGTCTAGGAACTAATGTAAGGTCTTTAACGAAACCACCTCTATCTGGGATTCCTGGAACGGGGAAGGTATAAACCTCCCCATCGTAGCTGAAAGTGTCATTATCAAGAGCTAGCCGAATGACCTCAACTGCTTCATCAAATTGTTTTCGATTGAATTCATCGGCTGCAAGACTGTCAGGGTTATCATACGATCCTATTTTTGAACCAAGGTTCTCCGCCTCCCGTGGCACTGTTCCGCGAGCGATCCCCAGCGCCCCACGACCACCTGAGATATTATGCAGAGTCGCGAAATCCTCTGCGAGTTTAAGTGGNTGCCATTGCCCCACAACGTTGAACATCATACCTATTTGTATATTGTCTGTTCGCTCTGCGAGTATTCCCCCNAGCATCATCCCATTTGGTACGACTTCGTACCCTTCATATTGGAAGTGGTGTTCAGTTAGCCAATAAGAATCGAAGCCGAGTTTATCCGAGAGGACCCCCATATCTAGAATTCGTTCAGTNGCATGCCATATTTCTTTCGGACCGTATCTTCTATCAGTTGGCGCGGGGGGACCTGCTCCTGCATCATCCATCTCAACGCCACCGAATAAAAAAATTCCTGTCTTCATTTCGACCTCATACGAAATCCTAGTTCAAAGGCAACTCCAATGCCTATTGAGGACTAGCAATAACACTAAATTTGCGCATCTCAGGCTCAATTAGGTAATCACCCATATCTCTATCTACTACCTTTATTTGCTCTTCCGATATGGCTTTCCATGACTCCATATCTCGCCACCAAATAACTGCATGGAGTTTCTCGNAATCGTCACTGGACTGCCATAGTTCTTTTCGCAGAAATCCATCTTGAGTAGATAAAAAGTTCGTCCATATGCTTTCGTCTAATGCTTTCCATTCCTTCTGCTTCGGAAGTGGAACCGTAAACGTTAGAAACTCAATCACCATAGATAAATCTTACATCACACTGTNCGCGTTCATTTGGAGGTTAAGAAATGAACTCTTAATACTTTTAGTTCGCTAAACGGCTGAAGACGATGTATTGTTTCNTGATTACGTAATAGCAAAGGAACCATCAATGGGCGATAACGNAAGCGCTGCTTTAGCCTTCGACAACATCGGAATGATCTTTCCAGATGGAACAGAGACATTGCAGAATATTTCATTTTCAGTTGATAAAGGCGAGTTTGTGACTGTCGTAGGGCCCTCTGGCTGCGGAAAATCGACGCTACTAAAAATTGCTTCTGGTCTTTTAGAGCCAACAGCCGGAGAAGTTGCTGTCGATAGAGACAGGTTGGGGTATGTATTCCAAGATGCTACCTTACTTCCCTGGAGAACAGTGTTAGGGAATGTTGAGCTTATCTGCGAGCTTCACGGAATGGGCAAAGCCGAACGACGAGAACTTGCAGAAGCATCTATTGACCTAGTTGGTTTACAGGGCTTTCAAAATCATTATCCAAAATCCTTGTCAGGTGGCATGAAAATGCGAGCATCATTAGCTAGAACTTTGACTCTTAAACCACCTGTATTTTTATTTGATGAACCTTTCGGAGCCGTTGACGAGATCACTCGGGAGCACCTAAACGAAGAGACCCAGCAACTTTTTCTTCGGGAGGGTTTTGCTGGCCTATTCATTACACATTCAATTACTGAGGCAGTATTTATGTCGACTAAAGTATTAGTCATGTCAGCTAGACCAGGGAATATAGTCGCATCCTTTGACATCCCTTTCGAATATCCCAGAAAACCGGAATTACGGTTTGACGCAGAATTCGCAAGAATTTCAGGAGAGGTATCTAAAGAACTCCGAGGAGGGCATTCATGAGTGATACTGCTACAGAATCCATTACACCTAAATCCACAGGGTCAGGAAAAGCCAAAGGGGTAGCTCTTAATATCATCCCGCCTCTTCTCTTTGGAGCTTTGGTATTAGCAGGTTGGTATTTCATTTCGTACGTTATGCTGGCCGAGAACCGGCGGTTTCTGCTACGCCCACCTGACAAGGTCCTTACAGAGGGATTCCTTGACTGGGGAGGAACAGGCGGGATGTCCGAAATGCTACAGTCTTTATGGTCTTCAACGAAGGTTGCAGGAATTGGACTGTTTCTAGCGATCCTGATTGGACTATTTCTTGCAGTCCTTATGAGTCAAGCAGTGTCAGTAGAGAAAGCGTTATTCCCTTTCCTTGTTACTTTGCAAGCTGTTCCAATCTTGGCAATCGTTCCACTTATTTCATTTTGGTGGGGAACAGGGCAGACATCACGGGTTGTGGTTTGTATTATTATCGCTCTTTTCCCAATAATCGTTAATACTTTATTTGGTTTGCAATCTGCAGAAAAAGGGATGCACGACCTTTTCACCCTCCACCATGTCAGTCGAACAACTAGATTAAGAAAACTAATGTTTCCTGCCGCTTTGCCTGCTTTATTCGCCGGCTTAAGAATCTCTGCTGGCTTATCAGTTGTTGGAGCTATAGTTGGGGATTTCTTCTTCGGAAGAGGTGAAGTAGGGTTGGGTCAGTTGATCAAACGCTTTGCGAGCCGGTTACAGGGTGAAGAACTACTGACCTCTGTGATACTTTCTGCGGGACTTGGTGTAGCTGTTTTCTTACTTTTCACGTGGCTTCAAAACAAGGCCATTGGTAAATGGTCAGATAGAGCTGGTCTAGTCTAATTTACGATTGCCCTATTGCGTTAAACAACCGTTGAGGAAACCCGTTTGCCAATAGTAGCGATTCGCTTGAGATCAAAAGGTGCGTTGACCATGCATGCACGTTTTGTAACTCCCAATTGTGACCACTGTTCAATATCTCCTCCATAAGGGTGTGCATAATCAAAATTTGTATGGACACTGATCTGGAATTTCGAGTTAGGAGCTGAAGCTTTTGCTAAGAGAACCATCTCTTTGATTGAAGGGCCCACTCGAATATTTACGCCATCGGCATGGGACGAAGCCAATTCAACCATTTTCCTACCATTTGCCCCAACCACAATCGGTAAGGGTAATCCGGTTTCTACAACATTTCCTAAATTCTCAAATGAGAAATATTGTCCCTTGAATGTTGAGCCACCATTCCATATCTCCCTCACAGCATTAATGGTCTCAACTAAACGTTTTCTCCTTTCACTCGCTTCATTCTCTAATTCCCTTCCTATCATTTCCTGCTCAAGTGCAAACTTTGTCCCAGGAGGAGCTCCAGACCCGATACCTAAGACAGCTCTTCCTTGAGAAAGNGACTGCAGAGATGAAAAGGACGAAGCGAGTAGNACTGGGTTNCGATTGANCATATTCACAACCAGAGGTCCAATATTCNCATTGCTAGTAACCTCAGCGATAGCACCGAGGATAGTGAAAGGCTCGTGAGACCATTGCTTATTAACCATTTTNCCACTGAAATGATCAAGCACCCAGATGCCATCAAAACCACTTTCATCAGCNCATTTNGCCACTTCGATCAANTCTCTGGCACTAGCGCCAAANGGACTCAANACTAGATCAGTTGTTATACGCGAAGAGTTTGTCATAATTTTGTATACAAAACTGAACTCTGATCACTCGCTGCAACTAACTTTCCTGACTTAAAAACTCGTCGACTCATCGGAGCATCCGCCATTGCAGCTCCAAGTGATGGGGCATCAACAGCAACAAAATCAGCCAAATCGCCTACATTTAAAAAAGCTGAGCTGAGCCCCATAGCTCTTCTTGCGTTGGAGCTAACCATCTCAAATGCATTTTCGATACTTTGATGTCCAGCCATCACCATTAATGATGACGTCTCGAAGGGGTCACTTCTTCCCATAAGATTGAACGGGTCACGGACATTATCTGCCCCCGCTGCAACTAAGACACCGTTGTCGGTTAAAGCTTTTAGAGCTGTCAAGCCTCTTGGCATAGCAGCTTGTTGTTCTCGCCCTTGAAGATAAAGATTCGTTTGCGGGAGAGTGAAAACACTGATATTTGCTTCGGCGACTAGTTTTGATACTTCCGACTGGATATTTTCAGATTGCATCCCAAGCGATACGCAATGGCTTGCCGCTACCGGATAGGGAAAGTCAGCATTAATAACTTGTTTCGCTAAATCCCTAAGCGATAGCATGCTTGAGTCAAGTGTTTCATCGACATGGAAGTCAACCCCTAAGCCAGCATCTTGAGAAATATCTAACATAAAGGAGATCATTTTTTGAGGGTCTGGCTCAAGATGAGGGCACCCCCCTACGAAATCAATCCCATATTCCAATGCAGCTGTAAGAGCTTCAACGTTACCTTCACTCTCTGGGCCGGTCATCGGTGAATTCATCAGTGCTACCACTTGGACATCTAATACATCTGCATATATTTCTTTTGCTTCGGCTAGAGCTTGCACTGAAGAAATACCGATGTCAGCTGTAACGTTGACATGTGTGCGAACTGCTGTAATCCCCCGAGTTACAAGTAGCTCCATTGCTTTACTTGCTCTCTGGACTGTGTTCTCGTGCGTGAACATACCTTTCTCGGCAGCTTCAATCCATGCTGAGATCGCCCCCATCAGTTCACCAGAAGGATTTGGAACGATATCTGCTGTCAAGGCTTTATCTANGTGAGCATGTGGTTCCGCCATGGCTGGNAGAAGTAACCATCCATCAAGATTATGAGATTCTTCAGCAGCTATATTCTCCTCAGGACGAGAAAATCTGGAAATTCTCTCATCATCTATGATTACATCAACTACTCCACGGTTGGGAATATACGCATTCTTAATGGATATAGAAGCATCTATCGGGTCAGACATGCACCTATTTTATGGTTCAAAAGGCGTAATCCCTATCTGTCCTTGTATTCTAAGGCATGGCCAGAATTAACGACTTACGTTCATTTCTTGAGGTCCTTGAGGAAAACAGCCAATTGGTTGAGATCTCCTCAGAGGTTTCNATAAACCATGAAGTTGCCGATATNACTGCTTCATTAGCCAGAGGTGATGGAGGAGCAGCTCTTTTTACGAATGTGCAAGAATCAGATATGCCTATTTTTGCTGGTGGCGTATCTTCTCATCGAAGAACTGCGTTAGCGCTGGGATGTGAACCNCAGTCAATCATTGACGTGATGGGTGAAGCACTTGAAAGCAGTAATGGAGTTCCACCAGAGCTTGTGAAAGAAGCAGATTGGCACGATAATTGTTTNACAGGCGAAGACATAGATTTAGGTGTTTTGCCAATACCAAAACACAGTAGAGGGGATGGAGGGTCTTTCATAACCGGTGCCGTGACTGTAACCAAGGATCCGATTTCTGGACGCGGGAACCTTTCGTATAATCGTATGCTTGTCCTTGAAAAGAACATACTGGGGTTCAATGTAAATGAATGGCGTGATGTTGGGACTTTTATGAAATCTCGGCCTGACCCAGATGCACCTTTTCCGGTCGCTTTAGCTATGGGTCTTGATCCGTCAGTAATGATTGCTGCTGGGGTTAGAACTCACGTTGATGAGCTATTGATTGCNGGTGCTATTCGTGGGGAAGGCATNGAAGTTTGTAAGGGAAAGACCGTTGATNTCGATATACCTGCAAGGGCAGAAATCGTTATTGAAGGAAATATTCGACCGGCACAACGGGCACCAGAAGGACCGCTCGCCGAGTTCCATGGTTATCACGGCGAAATGTGGGATTCGCCTACATTAGAGGTGACTGCTATTTCATATAGGGATAATCCNATTTANCAAACAATTATCCCCGGTTGGTATGAGCATATTTATATAGGCAATATCCTGCCTCGAGAGCCTTTACTCCGAAAGCATATTCGCCATATTGACCCGAATGCNGATGTAATTATCCCTCCATACGGGAATGGATTCATGGCTGTAATCCAAATTGATCGCGATAATCCCGGTACCCCTAAAAATTTAGCGCTTGCAGCTATGTCAGCTCACATCAATATTCGTAATGTGGTNGTNGTTGACCGTGATGTCAATATGCATGAGTCNTCTGAAGTTCTCTGGGCTATAACTAATCGAGTNCATTGGGACCGCGATGTTTTCCAAATAGGTGATGCGCAAGGTCATGAAATGGATCCGACTGCTGACAAACGAGGAATCAGTACAAAAGTGGGTATTGATGCTACCTACAAAAGGGAACGTCGTGAATACGGCGAACGTGTTGCATATCCGTCCATAGACCTATCAAATTTTCTGAAGGGTTAGCATGAGCTCAAAGCACGTTGTCGTAGCTATTTCCGGGGCAAGCGGCTCNATTTACGGAATNCGATGTCTNCAGATGTTAAGAGAAATCAGCGATGTGGTNGCGCATCTAGTTGTGACTCCATCAGCTAAAAGCACGATTGGTGTTGAAACAAAATTTAGCATCTCAGAAATTGAGAAATTAGCAGATGAAGTCCATAGTCCTCGGGACATTGGCGCTTCAATCGCTAGTGGATCTTTTCAAACTTCTGGGATGATCGTCGCTCCGTGTTCAATAAAAATGCTATCTGCTATTGCAAACTCATTTGGGTCCGATCTCGTTTCGAGAGCCGCTGATGTTACTCTTAAAGANAAAAGNCCTTTAATNTTGATGGTTCGAGAAACTCCTTTCCATTTGGGGCATCTTCGCCTCATGACAAAAGCAGTTGAAATAGGCGCNGTCATATATCCTCCTATCCCCGCTTTTTATAATCACCCGGAAGGGATAGATGATCTTATCGAACACTCCGTTGGAAGGGCTTTAGACCATTTGGGTTTTGAGATTCCAGATCTGAAACGGTGGAAAGGGCGCTAGCCAAGCNCTGAAATTTAAGCNAATAAGCTTGCAGCACGTTCAATATCTTCGGATGCGTTCTTTAGTTCATAGATCGGCATTTGGTANTCGTTGATGCCGTGTTCCTTGAACAGTTGAGACAATTCTTCTTTGCATGCTACTGAATCCCCAACAATCGTAAATTCCTTTACCCACTCATCTTTAACGAATTCACCTGCGTCCTTTGGNCCTCCTTTTTTGAGTGCTTGTTTGATTTTTGATTCGTCGTCAGGAGTTAAACCTATCTCATCTTTTATACCTTGGGGTGAATCAACGAGTCGGAAGGATAACTGGCTTTTTGCATCCTGAAGTTCTTTTTCTTCGGTGACAAGCATCGTTGAGTAAACGATTTTTAGCTCTCTGCCTCTACTTTCCTCCATTGTTCTCAACGAAGAGATCACATCACTTAGATGCCTTTTATAGATGTAGCTTAAATAGAAACCGTCAGNTAACTGAGCACCTAACTCAAGCATTCTAGGACCGCGCCCAGCTAAAAATATATCNATTTCTCTCGATACGTAATCNATTCTTGCTGAATTAAGTGATAGTTTCTCCCCAGAAAATGTTACCGTTTCCCCGCGAAACAGCGGACGGAGCACCTCAACCATTTCTCTTACCATCGTTAGCGGTTTGTGACGCTCAATTCTCATTGGGTCAAGTGTCAAGCCGCCCCCTGAACCCAGACCTAGAAACGCACGACCGCCACTTAATTCATCGATAGANGCGATTGCAGAAGCTGTAACCCCAGGATGGCGAACATAAGCATTTGTAATTCCAGGTCCNATCATCATTTTNTGTGTTTTCATCGCTATTGCCGCCAAGACTACATAGACGTCTCGGGTTACAAGCCCTTCATCATAAATCCAGCATCTCGAGCAACCTCTATCCTCAGCGAACGAAGCGATCTCTGCAATTTCCCCAGCAGATCCAGCAGGCATAATATTTACACTGAACTCTGGCACAATTTATTCCTGTTCTAGAGATTTAATTACTACTTTTGCCGTGTTTGCTCCTGGAGCACCGAAAATACCAGCTCCTGGGAACGTAGCTGCACCGGTAAGGAACAACCCATTAATCGGTGTTTGATATCGGCTTAATTCCTTNTTTTTCCCAACCAACGTCGCCAAAGGCGAAGCTGCATAGCCGGGACTGTGTCCTTTGGACATGAAAAAATCACGCTCGTAAACATCTGGAGTCATTGCTCGCCATTTTGTAATATCTGCGACTNNATTCCCCTCCGCTAAATTCCCCCAGATATCAAGCCACTTCTTNGGTTCTTCGGAACCTGTCCAGCCACCCTTCAAGGAGTACGGAGTNAAAAGTACTTCTATGCCAAAGGTGTGTAAACCATTTTGTGCTTTCATTTCAGGGTCTAATACTGANGGAACACTGGCTAACATCGTCGGTTNATCAGATANTTCTCCCTTACTCTTNAGTTTATGTGCTTCCGCAAGTTTCTCTGGTGAGGGTGAGATTACGACTGTTGACTGACCTAACTCTGTGTGATCAAATTTACCAGAAAATTCTGTCATGAATTTATACTGAGGAAGCCTTTCGATTATTCCGTCAATTTTCGACTCATATCCTTCTGGAGACGGCTCGTTTCGCCAACGGTCAAAGACTCGTTTGGACCTTACAGGCGCCTCGTCTACCCAATTTAAAAGAACACGATGTGGGTCACAAGCAGCAATAACTTTTGGGGTCTTTAAGATATTACCATTTTGGAGTTGGACTGCTCGTACATGATTTTGTTCAATAATGAGTTTTTCAACAACACTGTTCACATGAACTTTCCCTCCCGAACCAAGGAAACTTCTAAGAATGGCATCAGGCAAGGACCCACTTCCCTTTCGTGGCCTTCCGCTAGCAATCAGATGTCTTGTTGCATATACGGTCGCAGCTAGACCGGTTCCGGGAGCTTCCGGTGGCGCACCCCAAACAGTTGGTCCGGTACTAATTCCAGGCATATACATCCGCCAGTCATCAAAATATTCGTTAAAGACATCTAATGCGCTTGCTTTACTCCAACGAAGAAGCCTTGAAGCCCCTCTCATTCTTCGTTTACTGGCAGTTTGCAGAAACTCCTTTAGGGATACGCCTGTCTTTGCTATTTCAATAGCTAAATTTGCAACTGGCATAGCATCTTTCAGATATCTTATATAATTATCAACTTCGTTAGGGTGCGTTTTTGATAGTCCTTCGATTGTCTGTTCATGGTCGTGATAGAAAACCCATGATCCTATATTGTCGTGAAAGGTATTTACATAAGTAGCTTCAGGTTCAAGATAATCTAGACCATAGTGAACTAGGTCCAACTCATCAATTAGAGGCATCGCCCGAATTAGACTATGGTCGCACGCACAAATGTTGAATCTAGCCCCTAAGTCATTCACGGTTGACGCGCATCCACCAACTGAGTCTCTCGCTTCAAGAAGGACGGTTTGAACTCCAGCACGTGCTAGATATGCGGCGCAGATGAGTCCGTTATGACCACCGCCTACAACAATTACTTCAGCATCATTCATTTCGGACTTCTACCTAACTTCGGTACGCAAACAATACCTTACACTTCATAATGAATCAGGTTTAAGTGAATCTTTGTATTTTGATCTGTAGTTCTTTCACATTTGATGTACTTTCAAATCATGCCTAGTTTTAATGACCCATCGCTGACAAAACCTGGTGATGAGATTTGTAAAAGCTTTGGGATTTTTCCTCCAAAAACTGATCCGCTACCTGCTTTAGTGGAGCCACCTTCCTTTCCTAATGCGCCCGAAACTAGTGGGACCTTAGTTGAGTTAACTCACCCTAGAATTCTTTTGTTAACGAGTTACTTGGATGCCGGGTGGACAAACGCTAAACGAGGGGCTTGGTTACGTTCAGAAACCAGGGATCGTTTGTACAGCGTAGTTAACTTATTACCTGAGCCCTGGGGATTATGTGTATTTGATGCGTGGAGACCATTGGACCTTCAAGCAGAACTGTTTGATGCGGCTTATCAAGACCCCCTTTTGCCAGAGGGATTCGTTTCGCCACCTGACCAGGATGCTCGCCTATGTCCTCCCCACTTATCTGGCGGTACGGTAGATTGCAGCTTTACGTTACATGGAGTTCCGCTAGGACTTGGTACGGGTTTTGATGATTTCACAGCGTTGGCCGCTGCCGATGCTTTAGAAACCCAAGAGGGAATTAATCGAGATCTACGAAGGTGGCTATATTGGTCAATGGCTGAAGCTGGCTTCATTGTATTGAATTGTGAATGGTGGCATTTTGAATATGGAACACGACGATGGGGAGCATTAAATAATAAGGATCCCTTATTTGGCCCTGCATCCTTGACTGAGTAGCAATCATCTTTAATGACATCAAAAGGATCGATTTCTCATCTACTATCCATCTGTGCACATCAAACATTTGATTACTTACAGATCACGTATATCTCTAACCGGTCTAATCGCAATAGCTTTTACTTTGATAGTCGTAGTTTCTTCGTGCTCTGAATCTAATGAACCTTCTCTGGTATCGCCTGAGAGTCCTAATTCGTCAGTTACTCAACCAGAGACACCATCCAGTCCGCCCGCTCCATCGCCTGCACCTACGCCCACTCCAATGCCTATTCCCACTCCAACGCCTGTTCCCACTCCAACGCCGACCTTATTTGAACAAGGCGAAATAGATGAAATAATTAGGTCTCCTTTCAATGGCATGTCAGTTAATGAGAACAATTTAACTCGAAGGATTCTGGTGGTGAAAATTGATAATCATGAGGAAGCGCGACCTCAATCCGGAATTGAACTTGCCGATATGATGATCGAAGTTTGGGTTGAGGGAATCACTCGCTACTTAGCCGTTTTCCAAGAGTCTGATGCGGATTTCGTGGGACCAATCCGTTCTATGCGACCAACTGATTTTGCACTTCAAAATCCATGGGCTTCAACTTTTATCAATTCAGGAGGTCAGGATTGGATTCAAGCAATTGGTGATGCCTCAACAGCACGTGGTTTCATAGAACCTCCTGGGTCATTTCGGATATCTGCTAGACCAAGACCATGGAATCTCTATGGAGATACAAATTCATTGAGAGAGCTTGATACTCGTGGTGCTTATACCTCACCTACTGCCCCTCTTTGGGAATTCGGCAATATGCCTCAGGATAGTGAATCAGCAGAAGAAATTCTTTTACCCTATTGGTTTGACTACACAACATCTTGGTACTGGAACGCTGAAGAATTTCAATATGAAAAGAGTACTATCGGGCAGCCGCATTACTACTTAGACCCTGACAATAACGCTCACAGAATTTCAGCAGAAACATTAATTATGCTTGAAACCCTTTACTTTCTTACTTGCTACGGGTGCGAGTCAGGTTCTACGGTTCCTGTTGCAGAGACCGTAGGGTCTGGGACAGCATGGGTTTTCCATGGAGGAAAGATGCAACAAGGGAGTTGGTCAAGGTCTAGCGAACGCGAGTGGTTTTCCCTAACTTTTGAGGATGGCTCTCCAATGGTCGTTCCCCCAGGGAAGGTATGGATGACTTTAGCTCGTCGGGGAAATGTTCTAGTTAACTAAGTTTTAGATTCAGCTTCGGTCTACACCAGTTAGTAGGACTGCAGTTTTAGATTCGTGACTAATTTTTCCGTTTTCAATTAAGGCAATTGCCCCCGCTAATGAGGCTGCACCAGTAGGTTCAGTGTTAATTCCGAAACTTGGTACTAATTCGCTTGCAAATTTAATTTGCTCTTCTGTTGCGACAACGCTCCCTCCGCCACTCATCAATAAAGAACGAGCAACACCCATCCAATCATAGGTTATGTCATCAAGAATTCCTGTAGCTAACCCCGTCGGGTTATGCCATGGTTCCATCAAATTTGACCTATGTTCATAACAGTATTTGATTGTATCTTTTAGTGATTCTCCCTTAGGGATCTTCTCCCAAGCTCGGTTGAATGGAGCGCATCCTTCGCCCTGCACTGCCCAAATTGAAGGAACCTTTTCTATTTGGTTATACTTCACAGCCTCGAATAGCCCTATAGCACAGCTCGTTAATAAGGCACCGCCACCTATTTGGATGAGAATCTGCTCTACCGGTTTTTCTTTAAGTGCTTCGGCGAGTTCCCAGCCTATTGTTCGACCTCCATCTAACGTCATTGCATTCTCTGTTGCTTGGACACCAAAAGCTAGAGCTCCGCCGTCCACAGCTTTATGAAATGCTTCAATACATGGGTCGCCAAGGTACCCTTTCTTCCTTTCGCAAACATGTATCTGTGCTTCTAGTTGTTCAAGTTTGTTTACAATCGTTGAGCTGGCCCACGTGGGAATGAAAACATCAATAGGCCTTCCTACAGCTTTTGCGAGGGTGGCTGCTCCAATCGCTGCATTACCACAAGATGAAATAGCAAGCCTTCTTTCTGTTTCGACGGCATCAACAGCAAGGTGCAGCAACAAGCCCATTAGATGCCTAGCTTTATGCGAGCCACCTACATTTTGAGTTTCATCTTTCCATAACACTGAATCTGGAATTGCACTTGATGCATTTTCCCAGACTCCAACGGGTGTGATCTCAAAGCCTTTGCCGGATGTGTCATTGACTGCGGAGTCAATTTCGTAGACTAACTTAATAAATTCTTGATCTTCCCACCCGCGCTCCATGGCTTTATGCCATGACCACAACATTTTTCGCCATCGAATGTAGGGGTTCTTTTCTTGCTCAGAGTCGTCTGGCCATTCTGCATGATTGGGCGTATTTATCCAAGAGGCAGTATCAACAGCAGCTTGATCCACGTCAGACCATTACGCCTGTATGCGAGTTGAACTCATTGATCATCTCGTCCCATTTGGGAGATAATTTATGTAATTCTCCCCAAAACTCTTGTGATCGCCTTGCATCAAAATCTTCAACAGAGATTCCTTGCTGTTCAACCCATGTGTAGTAACCAAGATTGAAGATACGGTTTCGCCCTATTTCATCAAGAACTTCCAGATGCTGCGTATCTGCTTTTACTAAGTGCGTTTCAAAGATCTTTTTTGCGTCACTAGTTGTAAAACCGTCTGAGTATTTCTCTTGAAGTAACTGTGTCTTTTCACTTTCATACAGTTCTGAGCCGTCNGTAGCCACTGTCATAATGACATCGTTTGGTCCCANTTTCAGTTCCTTTGCGGCNTTGATTGATGCCAACATATTACAAATAGAGGAGAAACCGANNTGCCGAAGACTATTGACGAATTCGTCTGCNAGCCCATGTTCTGATTTAAGATANTTCTTGCCACTATCGGTTGTGAATACAAGATTGAGCCCATCGGTAGCTTCATCTGATATACCAGCGACAATGTCAGTATTCATTACGTTATGGATAAGTGGTATATGTTTGTCGCCTATTCCTTGGATATTGTGCTCCCCATATCCGTTGTAAAGCATTGTTGGGCATTCAAGCGCTTCCACAGCGATTATTTTTGATCCGTAATCATCTTTAAGACGGTCGCCAGCTGCAAGCGTGCCAGCGGATCCCGAAGCTGAGGTAAACGCAGCTAAACGAAGATTTGGATCAGATGACTTGAGAGTTTCGAATATGTGACCTAGGGCCTTGCCGGTAACTGTGTAGTGACCTATATGATTTGCATACTCTGAGAATTGATTAAAGATAAAGTTGGTATGGTCCTTCTCGAGTTCGTTGCAGGCATCGTAAATTTCCTTAACGTTACTTTCCGACCCTGGTGTTCTGATTATGTCACTCGGATCTAACACCCACTTATCTAACCAGTCGAAACGTTCTTGGCTCATATTCTCAGGCAATACCGCCACTCCTCGGCTACGCATCAAAGTGGAAATCGCTATGCCACCGCGGGCGTAGTTACCTGTAGAAGGCCATATCGCTCGGTGCTGGGTTGGATCAAACTGGCCACTTATGACTCGGGGAGCGAAGCAGGAATACGCTGCAAGGACTTTATGGGCGGTGATCATAGGGAAACGATTTCCAAATGCCAGAACTATTTTCGCCTCAACACCCGTTAGTTCTGGTGGGAGAACTATATGTTGAGGAACTGAAACACTTCCGCCAGTGCCATATTCGTTATACCAATGAACCCTAAATAAATTCAAAGGATGTGCGTCGTTGGGGTCAATTTTGCTGAGAGCTGCTTTCACTGAGTCTGAGATTTTAGTAGGGTCAGCTAGTTCAGCAAATGTCGGGAGGAGAATATTCTCTTCTTGGAAACGTTTGATAGATCTTTCGTAATTATCTTCATTTACGACAGTTTGTATTAAGCCAAATCGTTCTAAATCTATCGTTTGTGCCATATCTTCACGCTACCGCCTCTAACACTAATTGGCAGTTACAATGACGAGTTTTAGATGCTAATGAGGCGGCAATTACTTCTAGGAGGTACTGTATTGTCGTGACTGACAGATCAATTGATCTCCTTGACGGCGAATTCTATACGAATAACCCATACAAGACATATAAGCAATTGCGGGAAGACGACCCAATATTCTGGGATGAAACCAATGAACTGTGGGGGATCACTCGTTATGACGACATTGTAGAAATTGAAAAGAATAAGAAAGTCTTCATAAATTCTGACAAGGAAAAAGGGGGCTACCGCCCCAACCTTCCAGCTGACTCATCAATAATTGGATTAGATGATCCGGAGCATAATATTCGAAGACTACTCGTTTCAAGACGTTTCACTCCCCGTTCAGTTAATGCATGGACTCCCCATATAAAAGGAGCAGTTGGACGACTTCTTGATGATGCATTGTCCAATGATGGGGCTACCGATATTGTTGGGGAACTAGCTGCTCCCCTTCCTGCAATGATGATCGGTCATTTGTTAGGTTTTCCTGAAGAATTATGGCCTTCTCTCCATCGGTGGTCGGAAGAGACGATTGCTCTTGGAGGTGGACCTCGTTATCAAAATGAAGAAGGAACCAAAGCAGTCTTTGAATTTGTAGAAGCATGCATGAAGCTCTACTCCGAGAAAAAAATAAGTCCTTCAGACGACATCATGACTGCATGGATTGAAGCGGAGCAAAGTGGATTGAAGGATGGTACTGATTTCGGCTTAGATCAGATTATAAGCGATTGCCTATTGTTACTAGACGGTGGTGCAGAAACTACTAGAACAGTAATCGCCCGGTCCATGCTTTATCTCTCACAGGAAGAGGAACAGTGGGACATCTTGAGGAACGGCGCCGATATTGATACAGCCGTTGAAGAGTTTATTCGATACGTGACGCCAATACACAATATGTGCCGTGTCGCTACTGAAGATTACGTAATTAACGGCAAAAGAATTAAGAAGGGGCAACAAGTTCTTCTTATGTACTCATCTGCGAATCGAGATCCAGAAAAATTTGTTGATCCCGAACAACTTGATGTGACGCGATCGCCAAACCACCACATCGCTTTTGGGTTTGGGACGCACTTTTGTTTAGGAGCATCTTTAGCTCGCCTTGAGATAAAGATTTTCTTTGAACAACTAATCCAGCGAGTCGAAAAATTTTCGTTAGAGGGTGCTCCTGAAGAGATGCCTAATTCATTTGTATTCGGGCTTGCGTCTTGCCCTATGAGGTTGACCCCAAAGATTTAACTACTTTTAAGACCGAGTTTCAACAAGGGCACGAGTGTACCACTGTGAGTTATCAGCTGGTCTCGAATTTGATCTTGGTCTATTCCTGCGACATGGACCCGAACATTTAATGTATCGCAACCTGAGTTTTCAAGAATCTCAAGAAGTTGATCGGCGACTTTTTCCCCATTTTCAGCCACTACAGTGCCGTCTCCTTTGCTCCAATTATCTTTGGCGCGCTGACTAGCGTAGCTGTGATAATGCTGCATTTGAGCTTCAATCTCCGAGGTGGGTGGTTCCCCTATCCAAACACGCCTTATAAGAATAACTGGGCCGTCNCCTCCAGCATCTCGATAAATGGAGGATAATTTCATGGAAACCTCAGGAGACTGAAGAGAGTCAAAGAGGATACCTAGGTTTAATTTTGCGGCTCTTCTGCAAGCCTCTGGGCTTTGCGCTGCTACGACCATTGAAACAGGTTGTTTTTTGCACTGTTGAATGGCTAGGTCATTTTCTAGAGGACCTTTNGAGAAGCCTCTCAATGTATTCACAACCCAAGGTAAATCACTCTTAAAACGATTATTGATCTGATCAAATGGTACTTCTGCGAGCTCGAAATCAACGGGTAGTGCCCCAGCAGCAAATCCGACTGCGAGACGCTNAGGGTAGGCACTAGATAACCAAGCTATTTCTTCAGCTAGTAAAGCTTTAGGTTTCATAGGAAGAAGAAGGGGGCAGGGCGAAACCCATATCTTAGAAGTGGAGGCCAGTAGAAATGAAGCTACCTGAATCGGGTTGGGTAAATAGCCCGGGAAACCTGCATGATGTTCGCTGATCATCACACCGTCATAACCAGCATCTTCAGCNAGNATTGCTTCAGACCTTAGTTGATTTACTTGTTCAATTGCTGTTCCTTGTGATGCATANAGGCGTAACGAGACCGAACCTATTGGTAGCGCTTTAGTTATCATTACTCAGGCAATTTACCGTGAAGTTCGTCGTCAGTAAAACTTCTCAAAAACTGAGTGAATTGAGGACCCCTTCGAAGCGAATGTCCTCCATCAACATTTATGCATTGCCCTGTAATCCATCGAGAGTCAACGCTTAAGAGGAACCTAGCGAGAGTAGCTACATCTGTTGGCTGTCCGATATGCCCTAGTGGTGTGTTTTCAATATAACTATTAAANATTTCACTGTCTCTTGGAACACCTTCCATGATCTCTGTAGCTATGAATCCTGGTCGGATTGCNTTAAATCTTATGTTGGCGGGACCAAATTCATCTGCAGCATTTCTGATGATTGCATCAATTCCAGCTTTAGCTGCAGGGTATGCACCAAACCAGAGGTGAGTTAGATGGCTTGCAATAGACGACATGCCAACAAAAGAGGCCTTATCAGATAGACGAAGTAAAGGAACTGCGTGTTTTATGCAAAGCATTGTTCCAATAACGTTTAGATTCAATACTCTTGAGAATTCTTCAACTGTCTGCATGTGGTANGGGAGGATTGCTCCTCCGCCACCAGCATTTGCAACGACCCCATCCAGTCCTCCACCAAACTCATGAGCTTTCTGGATCGTCTCATAAACTTGGTCTTCATTTGTGACATCACAGATTAGGTGCTGTATCTTGCCAGCTTCCTGGTACTCNTCTCTAATTGATTCAACTGACTTTGTTAATCTTTCTTCCGTGCGACCGCAGATGGTAACGTTNGCGCCTTGCNAAAACGCATCAGCAGCGCATGCTTTCCCGATACCGGTACCTCCACCTGTAACTAAGATTCCAAAGCCTTCTAACACTTTTGTATTCATATGATCTCTCACTTTTCTATTGATCGGTATTCCACTCGCCTTTTATAAGGCTACCAAGGCCTGGAAATCCATAGATTTTTCCCCACTCGCGTTCTAAATAAAGTGCCNCAAGAATAATTACCGCTGTTGTGTAGACCCAATTGACAAAAAATCTGATTATCAGATAACCATCAACTGAAGCATTATTGAACAGCCATATATCAAACCCTGAACTAATCAGCAGTGCCAAACCTAAAATACGGGCNACGTTATTAATGCCAGTCTGGAAAGATGGGTGATCTGTATCAAATGNTTGTGTGTGTATGAACTTCTTAACCTGCAACCCCAAGTAAGCACGAGATAACGTCGCCGCTAAAATCAAGCCAAGCCCTATGGTTGCTTTAGTTCCGATGCCAATCCCAAAATAGACCGCTTCGCTATCAGAGATTATCCCTATCACACCTCTTACAACGATACCTGCGGTAATTATGGGAATGAATTTTCCTATTGGGTGTCCGTTCCTGAGCCTTCTAATAGATATCGCAACTGACCAGACAGCCGCTGCGATAATAGCGGACGCTAAACCAAAGACTCTGTTGAAGATAATGAATAGGATGATGGGCATTACAGATTCCCATGGGTTCTGCCTTATATGAGCGTTTCCCGATAATCCACTTCTGCTCTGGTCTTCTTCAGTCACATATACATCTTGGTGCTTCTAGGAAAGAATTACTCAAAATGCTTTGAAATTTAGTTAAGTCTAAGATTGTTTTCAATACTTAAGGAGGCTAATTGACCACTATTGCTATCACAGGATCGGGTTCGGGCATCGGTGCGGCAACTCGAGATTTATTGGAGTCAAATTCTATAAAAACTATAGGAATTGATCTCCAGAATGCAGAAATTCAGGCTGATCTAGGAACCAGCGAGGGTCGGGAAGAAGCTATTACGTCGGTACTTGAACTTTCTCAAGGAAAACTTGATGGACTTGTAACCTGCGCAGGTGTGTCAGTTCCTTTTGATCCGAAAATGATGCTCTCGATTAATTGGTTTGGGACAGTTGAATTGTTAGAAGGGCTTCGTGATGCTTTAACAAAGAGCTCCAAGAGTTCGTATGTTGTAGCAGTATCGTCAAATTCGACGACTATTACACCGAATATTCCGGAGGAACTCGTTACCTTGTGTTTAGACCGTGATGAACTTGGGGCTCACAACTTACTTGATTCATTGNGCGGGNCTGAAGCGATGGCTATTTCGTATGCTGCCTCAAAGCTTGCTATTGCTAGATATGTGCGACTCAATGCTCCACAGAATCAATGGGCAGCGTCTGGGATTCGTTTAAACGGCATCTGTCCTGGAGCTGTAATGACACCTTTACTTGAAAGTAGCCTTCAAGACCCTAATTTTGGGCCAGCGGTTAAGCAGTTACCGCTTCCTGTAGGGGGCTTTGGTTCACCGAGTCTCATTGCAGAATGGATAGCAATGATGCTTTCACCTTCAGCTGATTTCATGTGCGGTTCGCTAGTTTTTGTTGATGGAGGGTCAGACGCATTAATTCGCCCCAATGACTGGCCGAAATCTCTCTCTATCTGACCGAATCCCAGCTTTCCTGNATGTGGTGTTGCAAGAAAATTNGTCGTCACTTAGCATCTCTCAAAGGACAAAGGAGAAAAAATGTATCCGGGTGAAATAGCGCAATCAACACCTAATAAACCAGCTGTGATTATGTCAGACACAGGCGAGTCACTTTCTTTTCTGGAACTTCATCATTATGCAGAACGGATGGCGAATCTCTTCCAAGCGTCCGGATTGAAACCTGGTGACCATGTGGCCTTATGTCTTGAGAACAGAATGGAGTTTCTGCCCATTTGTTGGGGCGCTCATTATGCAGGCCTCTATTACACTGCTATAAGTTCACGTTTAACTTCGCCTGAGATTGCGTATATTGTGAATGATTGCGGGGCTGGCGCTTTAATAACTTCAATTTATAAAGCTGAAGAAGCTANTGAACTAGCGGATGATATCCCTCACGTTTTTTTAAGACTGAGTGTCGGAGGGTCTATAGATGGTTACGAGCCTCTTGAAGAATTGTTATCTGAACAACCAATAACCCCTATCGGACCAAGAACAGAAGGGGCCGATATGTTATATTCCTCAGGNACTACTGGCAGACCCAAAGGCGTTAAGGTTCCACTGCCCGATACCGACCTAGGTGGTTCCGATGGAGTGACAGCATTACTTGGTCTTCTTTTCGGAGCTAATGAGGACACAGTGTATTTGTCTCCNGCCCCTCTTTATCACGCGGCTCCTCTCAGATTCTGTCGTGGNGTTCATAAGATAGGAGGAACCGTGGTTGTTATGCCCCGCTTCGGGCCGGTAGANCTTCTAGAAAGTATTGAAAAGTTTAAAGCTACTTTCTTACAAGTAGTTCCGACTATGTTCGTTAGACTGCTCAAACTTGATAAAGAGCAGCGAGAAGNTTTTGATGTTTCNTCATTGCAGTCTGTTGTTCACGCTGCAGCACCATGTCCTATCCCAGTTAAGAAACAAATGATTGACTGGTGGGGAAAAATTATTCACGAATATTATGCGGGTACTGAGGGAAATGGCTTTTGTTACTGCAACAGTGAGGACTGGCTAGCCCATGANGGAACCGTAGGAAAAGCGATATTGGGGACATTGCACATCGTCGATGACAACGGGTCTGAACTATCTGTTGGAGAAATCGGAGGGGTTTACTTTGAAAGTGATGGGAATTTTGAGTACCACAACGACCCTGAAAAGACTGAAGGCGCAAAACTACACAATGGATGGTCTACGCTTGGTGATATCGGAAAGGTTGACGATGAAGGTTTTCTGTATCTAACTGACAGAAAAGCTTTCATGATTATCTCTGGTGGAGTTAATATTTATCCGCAGGAGGCTGAAAACGTGTTGACAATGCATGAGAAAGTGCTTGATGTTGCTGTCTTCGGTGTCCCTAACGATGATTTAGGAGAAGAAGTTAAAGCTGTTGTCCAATTAATCGATCCAAGCATGGCCTCTCCTGAAGTTGAAAGGGAGTTGCTCGTCTATTGTCAGGAGCAACTCGCAAAAGTTAAATGCCCGAAAAGTATTGATTTCCGTGACGAACTTCCCCGTCATCCAACAGGAAAACTATATAAACGTCTTTTGCGAGACGAATACTGGGGAGATAGCGAAAGCCGGATTGTTTAGGAATACATGGATGCCGATGAGATAAACGATCATTTTGAAATTGAACAGCTAATGGTCAAATACGTCGAAGCAATCGATTCCAAAGACTGGGACTTACTTGATGAGGTTTTTACAGGGAATGCATTTCTTAACTATGAGAGTTCGGGTGGGCCTGAAGGGAAAGGTGATTACCCTACGATCAAAAAATGGCTTCAGAAGAATTTAGCCATGTTTCCCATGACTCAGCACATGATAGGAAAATCACTTATTGAGTACCACGGGGATTCCGCCAAATGCAGGACTATATTTCATAACCCAGTTGGGGTTCCAGTTAATACAGAAGGGCTTTATGATCCCGATGGAGAAAAGCTTCATATTTTCATAGTTGGTGGGTGGTATAACGATGTTTGTATAAAGACAGATAATGGATGGCGCATCCAAGAAAAAATTGAAGAACAGGCTTACATGCAGGGTGGGTTTCCACCGCTGCAGTAGTCTTATNTATCTACATGTTGGCTAAGCCATTCATACATGGCTATTCCACTTGCGACTCCAGCATTAATTGACCTCGTCGAACCATATTGCGTTATGGCAAGTACCTTCAAAGAAGCATCAATCATTTCTTCGCTCAAACCAGGTCCTTCTTGCCCAAATACAAGTACACAATTTTTAGGGATTTCGGCCTTTTCAATCTGTTCCGAACCTGGAACGTTATCTATCCCTATTACTGACAGCGCCTCATTTCCCGCCCATTGAATGAAATCATCAACTGTTGGGTGGTGCCGAACATGTTGATAGCGGTCAGTTACCATAGCTCCCCTTCGGTTCCATTTACGTTTCCCCACAATATGGACAGCCTTAGCAAGAAAGGCATTTGCATTTCTTACGACGGTACCTATATTAAAATCATGCTCCCAATTTTCTATAGCTATATGGAATGAGTGACGTTGTTGATCTAAATCAGCTACGATCGCCTCACGAGTCCAGTAGCGATACCTATCAACTACATTTCTAGTNTCNCCTTCTTCAAGCAAAGAGGCGTCGTATTGAGGGCCACTTGGCCAAGGTTTGGGATATGGTCCAACCGTCATTGATCTCCGAATTCGTTGTATTGACGATCATTTTACTGCCACTGACATGATTAGGGGTCACTATGCTTGCGGGATGATGCCGAATGCCATCACACAATAGTGAAGGGTTGCAGCGGCAACTACCATTGCATGCCAGATTTCGTGATATCCGAAAGTCTCTGGCCAGGGGTCTGGCCTCCTTAAACCAACTACAAACGCCCCGCATGTATAAAGCAATCCTCCTATTGCGAGAAGAAGGATCCATTCAAATTCAAGGAAATCAAGCAGTTGTGGAATTGCCAGAACGGCGACCCAACCCATGGACANGAAAAGAGAATTCATAAATCCATAGGGCGGATCGAACGGAAGGAATCTAATAGTCGTACCGAGAGCGACACTAACCCAGGCTGTGATCAATAGTGTCTTTTGTACCCAGCCANCAACAGCGATCATCCCAATTGGTGTATACCCTCCAGCAATACATAGATAGATTCCCACATGGTCTAGACGACGAAACCTCAACCACCCAGAGTCACTGAAATCAGTTCGGTGAAATAATGCGCTGATGCCCAACATCGCCGAAATACCAAATGCAAAAGCAAATGAAGCGAATTTCCCTGCTGCAGACGGCGCAGTCGCTACGAGGAGTATTCCGGCTGGAATTGAAATGAAAAAGCAATAGCTGTGAAGCACACCTCTATATTTAGGACGGTTAATAGCTCGATTCCGTATCGGCTCAAGAGAATCAGGTATTTCAGTTTCCATTAGAATCTCAACGCTAGTTGGTTAAGTAGGGCACTTATCTCTTTAGCGCATAAATCAAAGATTTCCTGATCTCCTCCGGCTGGATCAGTTATTTCTTCCCAAGGATCAAAAGCACTTTTGTCTAAATCTAGTTTTGCTATCCTCAGACTTAACGACTGATCGCTGTTATCTAGCTCCCGAGCTAGTCTTGGTAATGATCCAACTATTGCCATTGAATCAGGGTGATGTCGCTCTATGTAATCTCTATGTTCCTTCTCAAAGATTATAATTAGATCAGCCCATTCGCAATCATCGTCGTCAAGTTGATGACTTCTGTGATTCGGGTCTGAAAGATTGAAGGAAGCCAGCGCTACTCGTGTTCTCTGACTCATGGGCAGTCCAGAGATTGAAAACGTTCCTGCACCCCGTATGTGGTGTTCTGGGCATAGTGATCTCAACATAACTGTCGCCATAACAGATCGAGCGGCATTTCCAGTACACAAAAAAAGTAGATTAGCCATTCTGCGCAGTCTTTTCTTTAGGTCTTAAAAATAAGGCTGTAGCTTCCGAGCAAATCTGATCTCCATGAGAACATGACCCTCTTACCGTTATTCGCCTACCTGAGGACTCAGTTAACCACCCCTTGAAAATAAGATTTTCATTTATCGGCGTGAACGATCTGTACTTAATCTCAAGTTTCGCCGTATATCCAGTTCCACCATGACTTAACGATTGGACGGCTCCTAACAATTCATCAAACAAACCGGCTATATAGCCCCCATGAACTGCCAAAGGAGGTCCCTCATATAGATCAGATAGCATCACATGGAATTCAAACCCGTCCTCTCCGTTTGGGCCTTTGCTTTCCGCCCATTTCAACTCAGGAGAGAAAAAATGAAGGGGGCCTTGAAATAAAGACCTACTCCTGTATGTGTGTGAGCGCATTCCTTCTGANTCTGAATCGGGTTCCCACCACTTAGGAAGCGGTTCACCATTAATNCGCTCGTGAAGAGTCTTAATTTCTTGGTTAATTCCTTCTAATTCTGAGGCAGTGACTTTATTTCCGAGAATCTTTCNCGCAAGTTTGTGAATTGATTTTCTCAGTTCTTTTGCTGGATTCAGAGATTCATGTTCCAATTATTTTTTCCAATCTAGGCATCCCATTATCCTTTTGTAATAGTAGCCCATCAACATACTTTCTCAGATACTCAGATTTAAAGCTCTANTTTACTTAAGCCCCATCAGCNAGAATATTAGCTCCAACAATAGCTCGATGGGANGTTGTNTCTCCACGAGATGCTGCAAGAGCCCACCCGCGTTTCAGCCANATCTGAAGATCATACTCNATGGTGTAACCGATAGCTCCATGACATTGCAATGCTGTTCGACAAGCATGGTTTACGGCTGAGGAAGCTAAATATTTTGCCATCGAAACTGCAACTTCTGCTTCGGGACTAGATGCCGATAGTGTCCACGCTGCCCTATGAACCATAGGACGGGCGAATTCAATAGCCTTTCCAGTGTCAGCTAAATGATGTTTAATTGCTTGGTTAACGCCAACTGGTTTCCCAAATTGTTCTCTTTCTTTCACGTATTCAATAGTTGTCTCAAGAAGGTACGCCGCAGTTCCTAAACACTGAGCAGCTGTAGCTATTGTTGCGCTCATTTCAGCTTTAGCTATTACCTCTTCAGGAATCTCCACCATAGTGAGTTCTGAGGGAGTCCATTCAACTGAAAATAACCGTCTTGTCTCATCAACAGAATCTTGTCGAACTATTTCTGTGTTTTCTACTGAGACAAGGTGAATCTCGTGATTGTGTTTAACAAGTAAAAAATCAACTGAATCGGCAGCCAAAACGTATCTGGTGTCGAGCATTGACGATAACCGACTATCCCCATTTATAAAATCTTTTATAAGTTGAGGATTGATTCCCTTACCCTTTGCATGCGATAGCAATGGAATCCCTATACATACATGTTCAATAACAGTTTCAGGACACGCAACACGCCCGATCTCCTCCATTATTAGAACAAGGTCAATGTCTGACATTCCAAGACCTCCGAGATCTTCGGAACCCGTCATTCCGATAACACCCATCTCAGAAAGACTCGACCATAAACTAGGAATTGTGCTATCTCCGTTTTCCACCATTTTCCGTAATCTAGCTGGCGTGCATTCCTTATTTAGAAGCTCTCTAACAGTCCCAGCGAATATTTGTTGAGTTTCTGTAAATCGGAAATCCACTAAATACCACCTTTGAATGAATCTAAAATCTCAAATCTGACCATTGCGTTTTTTGTAACTTGTCTCATTTCCTTGGCAATCCCAATACTCTTTCAGCGACAATATTTCTCTGGATCTCATTAGTTCCGGCATAAATAGGTCCAGAGAGTGAGAATAAGTAACCGCTCATCCAATCGTATGATTGATCAGCATCACTAGCTGAACCTAGTAATTCTCCTCTCTCCCCTAAAAGTTCAAGGGCAGTAGAATGAAGGTCGACATCTAGCTCCGACCAAAATATTTTCATGTAGCTAGCTTCGGCGCCCATTGTTCCTCCGTGCATTAAAGCTGATGCTTTAGCAAAGACCTGCCACCGATAAGCTTGAGCTGCAGTGTAGCCATCAACAACTTTGTCCATAAGCTCTGAGGGGATCGTCTCCGAATTAGACAATAAAGATTTATATAAATTTACTAGGTGATCAGCTGCAGCTAAGAATCTTCCAGGTGCCCTCAAATTCAGACCCCTTTCACTGCTGGCTGTGGCCATGGCGACTTTCCAACCTTCCCCCTCTTCCCCAAGAAGATTTTTTGCACTTACTATGCAATCGTCAAAGAATATTTCAGCAAATGCTGGTTCCCCATCTAATCGGGAGACTGGCCTTCGGGTTATCCCCGGAGCATCAGATGGCACTAACAAATAACTCAGGCCGCTATGTCTCTGGCTTGCAGGGTCAGTCCTAACTATGCAGAAAATCCAATCAGCCCAGGCACCTCTTGAGCACCACGTTTTCTGCCCGTTCAAAACGTAATTTTCTCCATCTTTAAATGCCGTAGTGGTAAGGCTTGCGAGATCACTTCCCGTATTAGGTTCTGACCAGCCTTGAGCCCATATTTCTTTTCCTTGGGCCATAGGTAACAAAAACCGGTCCTTTTGCTCTTTGGTTCCCCATTCAAAAAGAGTTGGGCCCAATAGCGTAATTCCATTTGTGTTAACTCTCCCCGGCGCTCCAGACAAATAATACTCTTCCTCAAACAAAAGCCACTCAATGAGTGAGCACTCTCGCCCACCATATTCTTCAGGCCAATTAGGCACAGACCAGCGAGCGTTAAAAAGCTCAAGTTCCCAAGCTCTATGCTGTTCAAAGCCAGTCTCAGTATCCATGGGAAGCCATTGTTCTGAGGGTTTATTCTCGCTAAGCCATGTTTTGATTTCATCGCGAAACACAATTTCAGATTTTGTGAAAGTGAGATCCATACTTGCCTTAAGCACCCGTATCTTCAGTGAGGGCAAGCAGACAGGCAGAGGCGTCGGTCATTATGCCTTGAATAATCTCTTCAACTGGAGGCCCTGAGGCGATAACTCCAAGACCAACGCCAGTTGGCATAATTCCTATTTCTGTATTGCCATCAACCATTGTTGCTTTAGTTAGCATCGGAGCATTTGCAGCTAAAGACACTTGTGCCCAAGTCATATCTTGATTTTTTTTCATCGAGATAGCTTCTTTGAGCAAATCAGGTATTGATGTGTCGGTGGTGTTTCTGAACTTGAGTGCGTTCCTAACCGCAGTCGGGAATTTTAAGATTCTGTTTCGCTCAAGTGCTTTAACCATTTGTGAGTTAATTACACGCTGCGGAACTCCATCAACGGACCGAGTTCTGACAGTGTCTGTAACGCCAGCATTGAAATATGCCTGCTTTATTGACTCTGGGACTTCGCTTTCTTGAGATAACAAAAATCTCGTACCCATAGCTATACCTTCGGCCCCCCATGCAAGTGCCGCTACAAGTCCTCTTCCATCAGTTATACCTCCAGCTGCGAAGACGGGGATATCCACTGCTTTTGTTACCTGAGGAACTAGAACAGCAGTGGGCACTTCACCAGTGTGCCCTCCTCCTTCCATCCCTTGGGCGATGACAGCATCAACTCCCCACTCTGCTACTTTCTCTGCATGCCTCCGGGCGGCAATTGTAGGTATTGTTATGACACCGTTATCAGATAACTTTTTAACCATTTCTGGGCTAGGAGCTTGAGCAAAAGAAACTACTTTTATACCTTGTTGGATCGCCCAAGTTAGCCGCTCATCTATATCTGGCGAGTCAGTCCTGACATTAATGCCAAATGGCCTATCGGTTAACTCTTTGATCTCGCGCACTGCATTTTTCATTTCATCAAACGTTTGTGTTGCTGTTGCTAAGAACCCAATAGCGCCTGCTGCACTTGTAGCAGCAGTCAATTTTGAGGTTGAAACCCATCCCATTCCAGTTTGAATAATTGGATATTCGATGCCTAGTTTGCCACAGAAAGGTGTTTTGAGTTTGGGGTGATATTTACTCACCGCTGACCTCCAAATAACGGAGCCCTTTGGGGTCTATCTCCTCGATTATCTCCATTTCAGCTTGAGTAGGCAATCTGCTCTCGCCAAGACTTTCTGACATCTCAAGATCAAATTCTGTATTCTCTAAAATCTGTTCTATCTCAACACCTGGATGGACCGAAACTACTGACATACGTTTATCGTTAGTTGAAAAGTCAAACACACCAAGGTCAGACACAACCCTATACACGTCATGATATTTATTATCAGGAGTACCTAATTNGCGCATTTTGTCGTATCCAGGGCCAGACACCACNTCTACGCTTTTCACAAAACTTCTAGTTGAGTGTCTTGGGACCCAATAGCTTGTTCGGTGATTTATCAAATTTCCAGGTGATCCCCTCAGACCTAATAATTGGGCTTTGGGTTGTTCAAACCCTCCTATGGCAGCGATGTTCTGATTACCATATTGATCNATTTGCGTGGCTCCCATCATTACATGNCGACGACCAGACCACACGATGTCAAAAATGGTTCGGTAAGGGACATACGATTCAACAATTTTCTCAGCACTTGGGTCACTTATAGGAAGAGTATTTGCTGCCAATACAGACACAGCATCAGTCATCACCATATCTGGAGCAAAAGTAGCCCTAGCGAGTCGCCCACCGATTATGGGACTAGTTCCGATTGGGTTACATAGAATATCTACATCATTCCGGAANCATTCCGCAATTTGAANAATGCATATATCTGCTCGCCTCATTGNTTCTCCTTCAGGGCCTTTAGAGNCTTTCGGTACTCTGCATGAGACTCGACATCTAAGAATCGTGACTTAAAAGCTTTCCACAATTCCTCATCTTTTGCCGTTGAAGCATACATCTTCTGAAATTCTTCATCTCTCCCATAATCGGGAGGGCATTCAGTAAAGTGTGCACCTTGTGGTGCTTCCACAACACCGTCCACGAAAATTCTGGGCACTTTAAGAGTATGAACGCTTCCATGATTAAGAAAATCTTCAGTATTGATAACCGATTCACAGCTCATAAATGTTTTTTTACCGGCCATAGCAAACAAGTCATCAAAAAACAGATCTGGCCCCAGAAATTGACCATTTCCGCCTGAGTCGGCTCGGTTCATGTGGATCAGAGAGACATCAATCTCAAATGCAGGAATAGCGACAAGTTTCTCGTACTCACCATTTTCATCAGGATATGGTGAAGCAACTAGTTTCAATTCTGGGTTCATCTTTAACATATCTGAACCTAGGCCCGCTCTGGTTGGGTAATAAGGGACTCTGTGCGCCGCAGCGAGTAACCCAAGGTAGAAAGCCCCTTCATCAAATTCGGTAGCCATAATCGAACCAGTTTGCCTAGCGATACGGAAATGAGGTTCGAGAGGGATTGAGTCTAACGAGACAAAGCCATAAACAGCTCTTTGCAATTGCCCTGTTGCTGCGAGCAGCCCTATTTCTGGCCCCCCGTAGCTAACAATTGTTAAATCTTTAATCCCAGCTCTAATTATTGCTCGAATCAANGACATNGGTTTTCTTCTTGAGCCCCAACCACCTACGCCAATGGTCATTCCGTCCTTAATTTCTGACAGAAACTCATCTTCAGTTAAGACTTTATTAGACACAGTGATTCACATTTCTTTCTCTACAAGGCTAGATAAAATCTACGGGTAACTCAATTGCTACTATCATCTGGCACAATAAGTAAAGGTAACTAATTCTATACCTTGAGGGCGAATCGTGAAAAGCATAGAAAATAAGGTAGNAATCGTAACTGGTGGATCGAGAGGAATAGGTCGTGTCATTGCGGAAGGCTTTTTGACTGCGGGAGCGAAAGTGATTGTTTGTGCACGTAACTTGCCAGAAGCTGAAATAAACTCCGCAGGGAACATGGCGGACTTTGTCAGATGCGACGTACGAAACGCCGATGAAATCAGGAATGTAGTCNACTACTGCGAAAGTAAATATGGAAGATTAGATATCCTAGTAAACAACGCAGGGGGGGCACCACCTGCTGATTCAGCNACTGCTGGTGAGAAGTTNACGAGAAGCATAGTTGATCTCAATCTGATAGCACCGATTGTTTTCTCTCANACAGCCGGCACNCTAATGAGGAGTTCATCTGATTCATCAGTAATTATAAATATCTCAAGCATTAGNGGAATGCGGCCTAACCCATACGGTGTGGCTTATGGAGCATCAAAGGCTGGAATTATAAACGCAACCGAGACTCTTGCCCTTGAATGGGGACCTCAAATAAGAGTTGTTTCAATAAGCGCTGGCCTTGTACTAACTGAAGAAAGTAGAAGTTTCTATGGAGATGACGAAAGTGTAGAAAAGATTGCTTCCACAATACCTTTGGGGCGACTAGGGAAACCTCAAGATATTGCTGATGCTTGCCTGTTTGTTGCTTCCGATAAGGCGGCATGGATCTCAGGTTCAAATATTGTCCTCCATGGCGGCGGCGAACGCCCATCTTATCTAGATGCAACAGATCAACTCGGGAGTTCAGAACCTTGAGTATCCCATATGTCACAGAAATCGACCCTAGATATGGAGAGGTTGTGCAAGTCACTCCAGGGATTAGGCGAGTAATTGCAAACAACCCAGGACGCTTCACGTTTACTGGTACAGGAACTTATATTGTTGGGCGTGGCCAAGTTGCTGTTATTGACCCGGGCCCTGAAGATGATGATCACGTAGCTGCAATACTCTCAGCGGTTTCAGGAGAAGAAATTACGCACATCATTGCTACCCACACGCACAGAGACCACTCACCAGCGAGTAGAGCACTTCAAACCGCAACCGGTGCTCCAATACTTGGTTTCAGTAGCCATCCAACTGTTTCTTCTGAGGAAGCTTTTCGAGCGAAACCGACAACGTGGGATGCCTTGTACCCTACCAAAGAAGAATTGGAGGAGTTGCGCAAAAGTATGCCTTCTGCGGCAAAAGAGGATTCGGAACACGAACAAGATGAACCAGGCGATATGGCTTTTAGTCCTGATATCGAAATTGGGCATGGGGATGTGATAGCCGGAGGGACCTGGACCCTAGAAGTTCTCCACACGCCTGGCCATATTTCAAATCACCTATGCTTCGGCTACAAAGAGGAACAAAGTCTTTTCTCTGGAGATCATGTTATGGGATGGAGCACGTCCGTAATCCCGGAGCCCGAAGGATCTATGAATGAATATATGAAAAGCCTCAACTTGCTTTTAGAAAGAGAGGATAAATACTTTTATCCAACCCATGGACCTCGAATTCCCAATCCTATAGAGTTCACCACGGCCTTAATTGAGCACAGAATGAACCGCGAGAATCAAATTACTGAATGTTTGAAACTAGGAGCTAGAACAATCCCGCAACTAGTTACTGAAATGTATATAGAAACACCCCACATACTGCATATGGCTGCAGGGCAATCTGTTTTTAGCCATTTAGTTCATATGGTTGAAAAGAATATAGTGAGAACAGATGGATCACCGTCAGCTGATGGAGTCTTTGAACTTGTGAGATGAAATGAAACTTGGTGCACAATACGGATACTGGACAGGGGAACCTCGACAGGATGTCATCTCAGTTGGTGTAGAAGCAGAGAATTTAGGGTACGACTCACTCTGGACGGGCGAAAGTTATAGTAGCGATGCCTTTACCCCCCTATGCTGGGTGGGCGCTCATACAAACAAAATCAAATTGGCTACCGGAATCGCTCAATTAGGAGCAAGAACGCCTGCGACATTAGCCATGCAAGCAATGACACTTGATGCTCTTTCGGGAGGAAGATTCTGTTTAGGGATAGGTGTATCTGGTCCTCAAGTTATTGAAGGGTGGCATGGGCAACCTTTCGGGAAGCCACTTAGCCGAACAAAAGAAACTATTGATATTATTAGAAAAATTCTGCGTAGGGAAGACCCTGTAACAGCCGATGGACCTAACCTTCCTTTGCCCTACCCAAAGGATGCTCCAAATTCTTGGGGCTTGGGTAAACCTCTAAAGCTAATTAATAGGCCATTAAGACCTGATATCCCAATATTTCTGGGAGCCGAGGGCCCCAAGAATATTAAATTGGCATTTGAAGAATGCAATGGTTGGCTTCCGCTTTATTATTCACCGAGCAGACCAGAAATATACCATCTGCCTAAGTTAGAACAGGATGGNGACTTCGAAATAGCGGTCAACGTGAATGTTAATATTTGTGAGAANGTGACGGAAGGTCTTTTAATGCAGAAGGCAATCCTTGCATTCTATATTGGAGGAATGGGAGCACAAAAGCGTAATTTCCACACTGAACTAATGAGTCGTATGGGCTATGACCGTGAGGCTAATGAAATTCAATCTCTTTTCCTTTCAGGAAAAAGAAATGAAGCTATCCAGGCAGTTCCGGATGCATTTGCGGATGAAATTTCGCTGGTTGGTCCTATCGAAAGAATAAAAGAGCGTTTAGACCTGTGGGAAAANTCTCCAGTTACAACTCTCATAATTGGTGCTAATGACNTACCGACTATGCGAATTATGGCTGAANTAGTTTTGTAGCTGCCTTGAACTAACTCACGATACCTCTTTCGCTAGGGGTGCTGAGAACTAGCACTCACGCATTCGCCGGTCATATATCCACTTAAATCGCTTGCTAAGAAAACTATGATGTTGGCAATCTCCCAAGGCTGAGCACCNCGGCCNAAGGGNTCACNTGATTCTAACTCCTTTAGAAGAATAGGATCNCTTACCTTTTCTAGGAATGGATGTGAGGCAAAGCTCGGCGCAACAGCATTCACTCTCACCCCTGCTTCAGCTGCTTCCATTGCAGCGCATCGCGTTAANGCCATAACCCCTGCTTTTGCTGCGGCATAGTGGCATTGACCTTTCTGCGCTCTCCATCCGACAACACTGGCATTATTTACAATGACACCATTTTGATTGGGAATCATGTGGCGTAAGGCTGCTCNTGTGCANCTCATAGTTCCATTGAGAGTCACGTCTAAGACCNTTTGCCATTCTTCATCAGTCATATCAATAAGGTCTGACTGCCCTCCTAGNCCAGCATTATTTATCATTACATCTACAGATCCAAATTCTGCTATTCCAAAATCAATTAGTGACTGGACTTCTTTTTCCTTAGTGACATCACATNGCAGACCGTAAGCCTCATAATTCTCACTATGTAGTGAAGCAACCGAAGTACTTAATCGCTTTTCGTGCGTATCTGATAAAAGGACCTTAGCTCCCTCTTCGGCACATCTCTTGGCAGTAGCAAATCCTATTCCTGATCCTGCAGCAGCCGTGATGATTACNGCTTTATCTTTAAGTAAGTCGCGTGCCTCAGGGTAAATTGGCTTTCCACTAGTCACCGCTACCCCCCTCGGACATTTCCTTCATTCGGCGTTCTAGATCATCAATAAAAGGATTCGGTTCTTGTCTAATAGTATTCGGCAACGTTTCTGCTATTTCTTCTGCGGTCCAAGCATCACCTGGTGCGAACATCGTTCGGATTTCCTTAGGTTGGTTCCAAACGGAAATTCTTCGCCCTACGACACTATAAATCTGCGCATTTATTTCTCGTCCTCGATCTGATAATAGGTATACAGCCATAGGGGCAATGTCTTCCGGAGCCCCTGTCTCAATTTCAAATGGGACGTTCTCACTCATTCGTGTTCTTGCAGTGGGTGCTAGACAATTCGCATTTATAACGGGCCCTCCTCTTAAACTTATACTGGCGGCAGTCATTGCTGCTGATCTTGTCAAGCTAACAATTCCGCCCTTAGCCGCAGAGTAGTTTGGTTGAGCTGTTGATGCNGTGAAAGCCCCAGATGTTATACCTAGAATACTTCCTCCGGAATCTTGTTTTCTCATGGCTGCCATTGCGTGTCGGTATACGGTGAAGTGTCCTTTGAGGTGAACGGCAATTACGGCGTCCCATTCGTCTTCACTCATATTGAAAAGCATTCTTTCGCGGAGAATACCAGCGACGCAGACCACCCCATCTACTGACCCCCAATTCTCTATTGCGGTCGAGATAATTTGCGCCCCTGTCTCCATTTTTGAAACATCGCCAGCAACGGGNATAGCTTCCACTCCTAAGGATCTAATTTCTTCTGCGGTAGATTCAGCAATGTCGNTAGTCGGCTCTGATCCGTCTAACGCTACGCCGTAATCNGCAACTACTATATTAGCTCCCTCTCTGGCAACAGAAAGCGCTATCGCTTTACCTATCCCCGAACCAGCACCAGTAATTACTATGTTTTTNCCTGCGAGGTAATCGTTCACTTCTTCTCCTTCTTATTTCTTCATATTCTCTCTAGCACAATTGCGATACCCAATGAACCACCTTGGCACATAGTCACGAACCCTAGTTCCTTATCTTGCCGCTCAAGTTCGTGAAGCAGTGTAGTGATTAGCCTCGACCCTGTGCATCCAACTGGATGCCCTAAAGCAATTGCCCCTCCATTGACATTTACTTTTTCTAAGGGCACATTGTGAACTTGAGCCCAAGACAACATAACAGAAGCAAAAGCTTCATTACATTCAAACAAGTCAAAGTCGGAAATGCTGTATTTCGTTTGATCTAACATTTTCTGGGTCGCGCTGACAGGACCATCAAGCAAGTAATAAGGATCTGACCCGACCATTGTATGATAAGAAATCTTGGCTCTAGGTTTGATTCCTCTATCCTCTGCAGAGGTCCTATCCATCCACAGGACTGCAGATGCCCCGTCTGATATTTGTGATGACGTTCCGGCAGTATGCATATCGCCCTCAATAACAGGTACGAGTTTCGAGAGACTTTCAAGCGTAGTCTCGCGTAACCCTTGATCCCTATCAACGTCATGAAACTGGCCAGTATGTGTTCCATCTTTGCCAACTATGGGAGCTGAACGTACTGGAACTACCTCTCGGTCAAATCGTCCTTCAGCCCACGCTGTTGCCGCTTTTTTTTGAGAGGCAACGCCAGCTTCATCAAGTTCTCTGCGAGTTATGCCTCTTAACTCTGCTATTCGTTGCGCTGCCCCAAACTGCCCGTTCGGAGGGTCATCCCACGGCCACGTTTCTGCGTCTTTGTAGTATCCGCCTCCTCCTCTAGCCGCTGTGCCTAAAGGAACTTGGGACATTTGCTCCACTCCGCAACCTATAGCAATTTGCGCTCCACCTGTTGCTATTAAGCCCTGCGCAAAAGCATTTGCTTGCGCCCCTGACCCACATTGGCAATCTATTGTTGTGGCAGCAGGAGAGTAATCTTCCCCAGTTGATAGCCAAGCATTTCGAGCTACGTTGGAAGCTTGCTGACCCGCTTGCGTAACACAGCCTCCAACAATTTGGTCAATTTCTTTAGCCTCTATACCAACTCTATTCAGAACCTCTTGTTGAGCAACGGCAAGTAAGTTCGGCGCAATCACACCTGCTAGATGACCTCCACGTTTTCCTATCGGTGTTCTTACNGCTTCTACAATTACTGGCTCACCCACAATGACTCCTTTGACCTTCATTGGTTTGTGCTAACTCTATGGATGTTTTAAGGGAAGAGAAAATCAACCAGAAAGTCATGTTTTGCATTCTATGACATCCAGCCCTATCGTACCTCTTTGGTATGTTGTTCTTGGCGATTTCTTGTTGTGTGATTACGTTAATTGGCACATATCACTTTTTGAAAATAAACGATGTACTCTATGACATCCTCCGTAAGCAATCTGATCAGACAAGAANTTATAAGATAAAGTTATCCGACGAAAACGATCAAAACATACGTTACGAAGACTCATTGGATCATAAAGTCACAAACCTTGAAGATGTCAGGATCAGAAGATTAAACAGATCTTGACTTGAAGTTGCCATCGTATCTGATGCGCAGTGTGCGATAATTAGACCGACGTCTATTTGAGGTGACCATGTCATCGCCTGAAACCTTCCTTGCTTTTGGTGCAATCATGCTAATCGTAGCTTTAATTGGGGTGGCTATAGATTGGTTTGGCAAACCACTTAGACACAGAAAATTTATTCCTAAAGCATACAAGTTCCCTGACGAGCGACTATTCCGGAGCGACGTATTCAATTCCAGTCCATCTCCGCAGGTAACAAAACCAAGTCATCAAAAAGAAACCAGAAACGGAGAAAACCTAATAAACACCACCGATGACAATGAGCCAAAGAATGAGGACTCTGTCAGAGCAGGCTCCGTCCTGACCGGGCAAGAGACGGACGAGACTCATATANATCAAACCAGCGGAGGAAGCCAGAGTCCATATCCCAAGAGTATTTTGAGTTCAGAAGAGATAAAAATTGCGGGTGATGAAAGTACAGGATCAAAGTCATTAGGAATTGGAATTCGACTACAAGGGTGGTCACCAGGAGATGACATCTACAACTTAACCAAGAACGGTACTGAGCCATCTCCATCAACAGTTCGCTCACGATTTTGGAAGAATGTGGGCGTTTCACCGGGCGCTTCAATATTTGGAACTGAAAACGTTGAACGATTGAGAGAAGGAAAACCACCACAACGAAGAAATCCTAGAACTGCAAAATACGAAACTATGAGAGTCATCCTTCTCAGCTATGAGGAGGGTGAAGGACGAACCCCTATCCCCAATTGGCCAAATAACTCAGTTGACCCGTTCGGAGATAGAAATTGACAACATTGACTCTAAGCGAACTTTTTGAAAAATCAAGTAGTGACACGATCACCCATCGAGGAAAGATAATACGTTCTGTCGTCAGAATACCAGTAACCGACAACGCTCTCGTATTGATTAACAGATTGAGTGTCGCATCTCCGCATCCTCAGGCAATAAAAGTTGCTGTCAATAACGGCATCATGGATGTCAATGGCTATCGAGGACCCGAAATTGCTTTGTGGAGTCACAACAGTCCTGAACAAGTCGAGATCAGAGTTCGTGGTGATAACGCCTCCCTTCTTGAGATATGGAATGCATGGTCTATGGGAGGAGTAGATACTTCTTGGGTAGGAAACGCTGGGATTGTTTCAAAGGCAAACCAAGAGGGTGAGATACTCCAATGTAGTGATGGTTTCGATATCCCATCTTTTTCGGACCTTATCGTTCAAATTTGCGTACTTACTGAGGCAGGTCTGGGTAAATGAGATTTAAAGACCCCTCAAACTTAAACGGGCTAACTATAGGAATGACTGAAACTGCAAATGTGATAACTTCTTCGGGTTGGTAAACCTGGGGCAAGCAAAAAANAATTCCTCTTTTAGGGTGATCCTGCAGTAATTGCCATTCCTTAGGTATTTCAACTTGAAATGATTCTAATCGATCCAAAATCGCTCCACCAGTAGGATGGGTAAGCCCAACCTGAGACGGCTGATAGATACCCTTTCTATCTGTAGCTGACGTCCATGTGAATAATGGGACTACTGGACCACGACTTGAAAACGCCTTCCAGAAAATGCTTCCAGTATGGATGGTACTTTTATCCACATCAGGCTCAATATTGACCCAAAAAATTGAATCAGGTGTGTAAGCGTGTTCCTCAATGAGTTTCACTGCTGGTGTGATCATAGATGGCGAAAATTTGATTATTTTAAGTCGGGTTCGCATTCAACAACATCTTATTCAGCAATACGAATCGTTGCGAAATCAGTTCTGAGGACAGTTAAAATTAACAACTGGGCGAAAGACGCCACCCCTTACTTGTAAAAGAGCCGCTCCCCCAGAAGAGATTTGGTGCGATAGAGCCGTCTGGAGAGGGCAAGGACCTCCGGAGAATTGTGGGTCATATAGATAGCCTTCTATGTTTGCTTTTTCGAAAAAACTTTTAACGCTAAACTCATCAGTGATTGAGCCAATGATCGCTATTAGCAAGTCTGCGCTCCAATATCCTACTGAAATTGCCTGACTATATATTTGTGGCCCATCTATTTGAGAGAGACCAGTCATTATCTCTGTGGTCGCGCCTCTATATTCTTCTTGAGGAGGTATTTGTGAGAGAACATATCCCCCCTCTAACTCAGCAGAGATTTCATAGTCCTGAAGTATTCCCGGAAGATATGTTACGTCGTCCACTACCATGCCTGAGAAGTTCATAACCAATTCGTGTTTGATTTCAACTGTTTCATCCAAACCGACAGACATTAAGAGGACATCAGCCTCTATCGCATCTATTTCTCCAAGAATATAGCCTGCGGTTATCTGATTGGACTCTAGTTGGAGAGACTTTACGAGATTATTACCCCAGAGTCTTTCATTCTGAATAGTCATAGCCTTTCCAGCGGGATCACTAGTTGTGACAGAAATGACTTGTGGAACACGACCATAGAAAATTGATAGAAGACGCATTGTGCTTTGATCTATAGTTTGATCTGCCAATGCGCTATTGGAGAGATTTTGGCACCCATTGAAGCCAAACCCCCATTTATTTGGTTCGCAGAATCCTTCAGAAAATCCCCAGCCAAAAAAAGGCATATTGTTATCGGCTAGTAAATCTGTTGATTCTTGACTAACTGCACTTGATAACAAGATGAGCGCAAAGACGTCTTGATTCACAAAGTCTTCAACAGCGGTCAGCAAAAGGTCAGGGTCACCGGAATCATCAACCACATCAACAATCTCTATCTTTCTGTTNTTNACCCCACCATTTTCATTTAGTCGAAAGACTCTTGCTTGAACGCCTACTTCCACATCTTGAAAGACATTTCCACTTTTAATAATCCCAATNGAAATAGCATCATCTGTTATTCCTCTTTTGTTTCTTGCGAGATTGTCAAGCTCAATACTTTCTTGCTCTATATCTTGAAAATCCTCAGGGTCAGGAGTGCTGGCAGGTTGATTGGATTGAGGCTCTACGGTTGGTAGCGATTCTTCAACAGAGGGTACTTCTATAAGGTTGGGAAGCTCCGCGCTTCCACATGCATTGAGGAACAACACAACTACAAATAACGCGATTGCTCCGTTTAATTTCCTAATATTAGTTTCCTGTATCATTCAACTATTACGATAGACCGAAGAAAGTTCAACGAGTTATAGCTAGGAAGATATCCCCTGAAGGAGTTCCATTGGGTCTAGAGAGTTGGTTAGCCGAGAACACAATAGAAGGGAAACCACTGATTCCTGCATCTACAGTAGTCCCGCTCCGAGATTCTGTCGAAGGACTGGAAGTTCTGATGATCAAAAGAAATACCAAGCTCTCGTTCGCAGAAGGTATGTGGGTTTTCCCTGGAGGCAAGATTGAGAAAGAGGACCTCATTGGAAACCCTAATCAAGAATCAATTGCCAAGAAAACGGCTTGTAGAGAGTGCTTTGAAGAATCGGGGTTAAGCCTAAACGAAGACGCTTTAACCTATTACAGTCATTGGCTTCCACCAATAGAAGCCCCTAAACGATTTTCTACATGGTTCTTTATCGCGGAAGCTCCAAAAGGAGCTGTAACAGTAGACGACGGCGAAATAACCGAATATGCCTGGTGGACTCCGGATCAGGCATTGGATAAAGCTCACTCAAACCATATTGAGATTCTTCCTCCTACCTGGATAACTTTATTTGATTTGTCTCAGTTCTCATCAGTTGATGAAACCATTGAAGCAGCCTCATTCAGAGGGCCTCGTGCCTACGCTACAAAAATGATTCGGACAGACGAGGGTATAGCCGCAGTTTGGGAAGGTGATTGCGATTACGGAACCGATACGAGTAATCTTGCACATCGGCATCGGCTCGTAATGACTGAATCCATCTGGAAATTTCAGTTAGGGACTCATGACAACAAGTAAAAGATGCCAGATTCTATTTAGTCATTTATTGTTGTGAATAAGAATAGAGACTTAAGTGAAAGGATCGCAGTGCAAGGATTAACTCACAAGGAGGTTATTGAGCGCTCAAATGACGGGAGAGCAAACAAAGATCCCGAAACGACCTCGCGCTCAACGTGGCAGATCGTATACGCAAACGTATTCAATCCAGTAAACGCCATCATGTTAGCTCTTTTTGTGTTAATCCTTATCGCTGGATTCCCTGCGGATGGTCTTTTCGTAGGAGTCGTAATAAGTAACAGTGTGATTGGAGTTTCACAAGAAATTTATGCCAGAAGAGAATTAGACAAACTTCAATTGCTTAATTCACCCAGTGTTCGCGTCATTCGTGAAGGGAATCAAGAAGAAATAGCAGCAGATGAAGTTGTTCAAGACGACCTCATTATCACTGGAGCGGGAGACCAAATAGTAGTTGACGGAGATGTCCTTGAAACACAAGGTTTAGAGATAGATGAATCTCTTCTCACAGGTGAGTCAGACCCTATTGCTAAAGATGTGGGAGATGAAGTACTTTCCGGCAGTTTCGTTAACGCAGGGTCCGGAATTTTCAGAGTCACCCGAGTAGGAGCTGACTCATACGCAAATGCTTTAGCTCAAGAAGCGAAAAAATTCTCCTTAGTTGACAGTGAACTACGAAGAGGAATTAACTCTATTCTTCGTGTCCTCATGTTTCTTATTCCTCCCGCAGGAGCATTATTGTTGTTTTCATTGCTTGATGTTGAAGATCAGTGGCAAAACGCATTACAAGGTTCTGTTGCAGCTGCAGTTGCTATGGTCCCTGACGGATTAGTCCTTCTAACAAGTCTCTCCTTCGTTGCAGGTGTAGTTGCAATAGCAAGAAAGAAAGCCTTAGCTAAGGAACTCGCAACTGTTGAACTGCTCGCCCGCGTTGATACTTTATGCCTTGACAAGACAGGGACTATCACAACCGGAGAAATAAGTTTTGGGAATATCGTCCCACTCGGTGATTACACGCATGCTTCAGCTCTGCAAATACTTGGTTGTGTTGCTCATTGCGACCCCGACCCGAACCCGACGATGCTGGCAGTGGCGAAAGCGACAGAGGAAACCCTTGACTGGGAACTAGCAAATATCGAACCTTTCAATTCTGCTCGTAAATGGTCAGCTGTAGAATTCGATAATCAAGGAACATTCTTCTTTGGAGCTCCTGATATTCTTTTTGGAGCAGCGAACAAAGACGCTCAGGAGAGAGCACAGCATGAAGCTGAGACGGGCAGGAGAGTTTTAGCTCTTTGTAAGAGCACTGAACCATTGAGTCAAGGCTTACAACACGACATTGAACCAATCTGCTTAATTCTTCTTGATGACACCGTGCGCGAAGACGCACCAGAGATACTGAAATTTTTTGCTGACCAAGGCGTTGAACTTAAAGTCATTTCAGGTGACAATACAGCGACTGTAGCTACTGTTGCCGCAAGGGCAGGAGTACCAAACTCCGAAAAGAATGTAGATGCGAGGACTTTGGACAATGACGATAAGCTATCTTCTGCAATAAA